>JAOUJM010000344.1 GCA_029883265.1 Gammaproteobacteria bacterium | reverse complement strand
GTAATTTCCGAGCACGAATTTGTTTTGGCGAAAAATGCACATGCGCTCGCACAAGCAAAGATTCGCCAAGCTCAAGCAGATCTTATTGCGGCGCAAAAAAATCAAATACAAAGTCAATTGCATGCACCTTTTGATGCTTGGGTCTTGAAAATTTTAGCGAAAGAAAATCAGGTCGTTGATTTGCAGCATCAAGTTTGGCCCTTAGTTGAGATCGCTCGTGCCGGTTATATGCAGATTGAGGTGCATCTTAATCCACAACAGCGCAGCCAAATCAAAATTGGGCAAAGCGTGAAAGTGAAAGTGAGCAATAAAAATTATAACGCGTTTATTGATCAGGCAGAGTTGTCAGCCAGTGGCCAAGGTGATGAACGTTTATTTCGTGTCAGTGCGATTTTTCAAACAGATAAATTATTGTTGCCTGGACAATCGGCAGAACTGAGTTTTTAATGCAGTGGTAATTTTTTATAGTTCCTGGGCGTGTAAACGGTATTTTGTATCACTAAACCGGAAACATAAAAAGGTTTGTGGCAGCGAATGAATGCGAAAACTCCTTGTTGTAAGTGTGGATGCTTATAGTATTTTCACCGACACTCAATTGAAAAAAATTGAAAACTACCCATAGTCAACTTAAAACACCAAGAATGTATCACTACTCACTTTTGATTTTTATAGACTTTTATTATCGTTAGTTGTTTAGGCTTAGTTTTTATGACTGAAGTTTTTTGCTTTGGATGCCGAGTTAATTGTAGTCGGAGGAAATGTTTAAAAACTTTGAAAATTTGAAAATATGCCAAAAGAACTAGTGCCGCTAACGAGAAATTTAGTCAAACCTGATCAGCCTTTATTGGTTCCCGTCTTTAAGGAAGATGGCACCTTATTGGCGCAAAAGGGTATTATCCTCAACGAAAGCCAAATGGAAACTTTGGATGAGCATGAGGTGCTATATACGCTTAGTAAAGCGCTGGAAATGCCCCCAAGTAAAACCAAAGAGCGCATGGCGAAAGAGAAAAAACGCGCTTACCATTTAAAAAATCCATTTGAACGTTTAGGCGAATTGCGCGATGAATTGATTCTGTTATTTTCCCAATCGCCGGAAAGACGCACTTTGGATGCGATTTTGGATATGATCGGCCCGGTCCAGTCCATGTGTGAAGAAGCACCGGATGTGGTATTAGCGACTATTTTCATCGATTTACAAGAACACTACACCACACAACATGCATTACATGTGGCAATCGTATGTGAGCTAACAGCCAAAAGTCTAGGCTGGGAAACTGAGGAACGTCGCTCTTTAGTAGGTGCGGCGCTAACTATGAATATATCCATGGGTTTGCTGCAGGATATGTTTATGACCCAGGCTGAACCTTTGTCAGATAAACAGCGACGCATTATTCGTAAACATCCCATGGAAAGTGCGGTGATGCTTTCTAATATGGGCTTAGCCGATCAAGAATGGCTGGAATATGTGTTAAAGCACCACGAGAGTGTTGATGGCACCGGTTATCCCGATGGTTTGCGTCATCAGGATATTCCTCTTGGCGCTTCATTATTACATTTAGCCGATGTATATTGCGCTAAAGTGACCGGACGCTATTATCGAGAACCCATTTATGCAAATATTGCGGCACGTGATGTGTTTATGATACGTGATAAAAAAACCAACGGTCCGATTATCGAATTTTTAGTTAAAACATTAGGAATTTATCCGCCAGGTTGTCAGGTTGTATTAGCTAATGGCGAAATGGGAGTGGTGATTAAACGCGGCAAGCGTTTGGATACTCCCAATGTTAAGATTATTATGGATGCTAAAGGCAATCGCCTGGCCACACCTATAATGCGCAATACCATCAATCCGAATTACACGGTCAAAGAAATCGTGCAGCCCAATGTAGTACGTTGGGATCCGGACTTTATGAGTCTTTGGGGTTATGCTCGAAGCAACAGTAAGTAAGTCACGCAATTCTTTATTATTTTTCTAAAAATCAATCGTAACCACCTAATATTATTAAAAAATATAAAATTGATCATTATTGGCTATCGCGCTATAATATTAACATATAATTCTTATGGCTTTTGGTTGTTTTGTGAGCAAGTTTGAGATCAAACCAGAAGTATTTGTTAAGCTTGACAATAAGCCAGTGTTTAAAAAAACAATCATAAATAACCCGTCTCATGAGAGACTGAAGCGTGGGGATGCGACTATGAATGATAGCAAAACAACAAAAAATGATATTGGTTTTGACTACTGGCGCGATTTAGCCGAAAAAAATCCTGAATTATTTGAGCAAAAACGCGAACAGTTTTTAGCCGACTTCATTCAAAGTAGTCCGAATCATGTGAAACGCCGTTTAGGTGGTTTGCAATGGCAAATTGATATGGAGCGCAAACGCGCTAAAACGCCAATTCAGTCAGCGATAAAAATTTACGATATGATGTGGGAATCCTTGGGTGAAAACTATCGCCAGTTGCGAAAATTGCAATCGCTGATTGATCCCGAGATGGAGCCGATTGCAGACGAGCCGGTGGCAGAAAAAGCCAGTGTTTTGCATTTCGATCAAGATAAAACAGAAAAAAAAGTTAAAACCCCATCCTAAGATAGTTTCCAAGCTTAATCAGAATTCACTTATAATAAACGTTTGGTTACCTATATGTGAATTCTGTTGTCTGTCAATTCATCAAGTACAGTTTCCTACCAGTCCCTATGGCAATTAGCCTGGCCCATGATGCTTGCAGGTGTTTCCACGCCGCTTTTGGGTTTAGTTGATAGTGCGGTTATGGGGCATTTGCCCACCGCTCATTATTTAGGCGCTGTTTCTCTCGGTGGTTTAATTTTCAGTTTTCTCTATTGGGGGTTTGGGTTTCTGCGCATGGGTACAACCGGGCTAGTGGCACAATTACTTGGCGCAAACAATCATGCTGAATTACGCGCTACCATTAAGCGGGTGGTGAGCTTGGCGCTACTGATTGGTTGTTTTATTGTGCTTGCGCAGATTCCCATATCAGCGATTGCATTTTGGTTTATCGAAACCGATACAAAGATGCTTTCCCTCACGCAAACCTATTTTGATATTCGTGTTTGGAGTGCGCCCGCCGCTCTGTGTAGTTATGTGTTGGTTGGAATTTTTATTGGTATGCAGAATACCCGAGCCAGTTTGGTTTTATTGGTCGTAACAAATTGCATTAATATCGTGCTCGATATTTTGTTTGTCCCAGTATTAGGCTGGCAAGTGGAAGGGGTGGCCATCGCTACCCTGATTGCTGAGTATTGTGGTGTTCTGGTAGGCCTGGTGTTGTTGTGGCGTTTGTTAAAACCGTTGCGTAAGGATGTGGTTCCCTCGCATTGGTTTAACCTGAAATCTTATCGTTCTTTGCTGGGTCTGAACTATTATATTTTTCTACGCACCTTAATGCTAATTTCTGTATTTGCGTTTTTTACGTTGCAAGGTGCGTCCATGGGCGAAAATGTACTAGCCGCCAATGCGTTGCTAATGAATTTTATAACGTTTATGGCGTTTGCCCTAGATGGTTTTGCGCATAGTGCTGAAGCCATGGTCGGTCGTTTTCTTGGCGCCAAACATCCGCAGAACTTGTTGCGCGCTGTGAAGCTTAGTGGTCATTTGTCTTTTGCCACAGCCATTGGTTTTTGCATATTTTATGGATTATTTATTCCGGTTTTTATGACATGGCTAACGGATATTCCCCAGGTGATTGAAACGGCCAAAGCTGTTCAGTACTGGATGGTGATATTGCCATTAATTGCCGTCTGGAGTTATTGGTTTGATGGGCTTTTTATCGGTGTGACTTGGAGTAAACCCATGCGTGACACTATGTTTGTTTCCGCCTTGGTTTTTTTTAGTGTATGGTATGTGACGCAATCTTGGTCGAACCAAGGGTTATGGTTCGCGCTAGCGAGTTTTTTTCTGGTAAGAGGGTTGAGTATGTTTTGGTGGTGGCAACGACACTATATAAATTTATTGCGAGGTTGAGGGAACTATGGAAAATCGTTGGAATGATGCAGATGCGCAATTATGTAAAGATGATTTGGATTTAAGAGTCTATAGCTCGCGCTTGCTAGGACAGGATCCTAGTTTGGTTTTGCATGGTGGGGGAAATACATCGGTCAAAGTCACTCAAGCAAATATATTT
>JAOUJM010000343.1 GCA_029883265.1 Gammaproteobacteria bacterium | reverse complement strand
ATTGTTACTAACTATGCGCTAACAGCAGAAAAAGCAGTCAACGATCTAGATTATGAAAAAAAGGCATTTATTCCGGTACAAAGTGAAGATCTCAAGCAACGAAGACGAGATTTTAACTTATACGCTAATCGCTTATATCAAGACAACAAAGCCGTGCTTGATTACACGCTTGCACTTGAACAAGTACTAGCAGATCTGGAGTCTCGATGAGGTGTCGCAATGATTTGTAACGGACGATGGCAAGCGTTCTCTGTTGGGGACGCAAATTTTGTTGCAGAGTCACTTAGGGGTGTTTCAAGTATTTGGCAAGCTGATCTTCATGCCGCGCTTGCAGTTGTTGCAGGATTGATAGGATTTGTCATATACGGCATCAAAAGTATGTCGGATGGAAAATTTGAATTACACAAAGTACTTGTCGGCGCGGTCATGTTTCTCGCGTTTTTTGCGCCTACAACAACAGTTGAAGTGCAAGATCCTTATGCTGGAGCGGCTTATAATTGTGGTAACAATGGTATTGTTATACAAGATGTGCCGCTCGGAATTGCAGCAGCCTATTCATTAGTGAGTGGTGTAGGGTTTAATGTGGCGCAATATATGTGGGCGGCTTTTAGTATCAACACGGGAAATATATTTCAGAACGGCAGTTACCTTGACACACTTGAAAATTTACTTTCAATCCGAAGCGTTGGAATAAAGCAATCAAATTCAGAAAGAAACCGTCCTCCTTTACAGCAAGGCGATGTCGAAAAGTCAGTTAAGAACTATATCAATGAATGCGTGTTTTATGGTGCGCAACGTAATGTACTCAATTTAGACGATATAGCCAATGCAAACGATCCCTGGTTAGCGATGCGCGTACAGCGAAATTGGCTTGTCGATATTCATATTCCGGGTTTTGTTGAAGCAAACGGCATCAGTTGCGATGCTGCTTGGACTGCGATCAATAATTACATACAAGTGAACGGAACGTTTATGACATCGTTTGTTGCGAATGAGCTTGCGACTTTGAGTGGCGAAGATTTTCCTCTTGTTTCAACTCAAAATGCATTAACAGCAGTCGGTTTAGCAGCAGGGCAGGCACAACAATTAATGTTGAATACGTTGATCGACAAGCTATATGATGAAGCGAAGCTTGAACGTGTTAGTAATTCTTCGAGTGTTCAAAAGACAATAATCGAAGTGTCTGCGATTGAACAACATAATGTTCAAATGTCTGCCGAAGGAACGGTTTGGTCTCGTTATGCTAGACCGTTGATGGCCTTTGTTGAAATTTTTGTGATCGGCATTGCGCCTTTCATGGCTTTCATTGTTATGCTAGGTCCAATCGGATTTAGCATGATTGGAAAATACATGATGATGTTGATATGGATTGTGTTATGGCCATCAGTGCTTTCTCTTTCTCATTTATATTGTGAGTTGAGTATGCGCCGTGCACTTGAAGAACAGCAACTCGATAATGCGAATAATTTTCTTACAATGAATAACCTCGACTTTTTCTATAACTCAGCCGCCGACTGGGTTGCGGTGGGAGGAATGCTTGTTGCTGCAACGCCTGCGTTAACTTTGATGTTAACATACGGTAGTAGCATGGCCGCGACACATTTAGCTGGGCGTCTGCGCCCAAACGATACGATCAATGAGAAAGTTGCGGCTCCGGATATTTCTACACCGGCGCCTGTTGTTGCGGGACAAAATTGGGGTATGGGAGGGCAGTTAGGTTATCAGACTGCGGGTGCTCAGAATATTGATCGACAAATATCTACTGCGAGTTTGTTATCGAAATCACATTCGATGCAGAGGCAGGCGATATCTGAATATGGTCAGCAGTACAGTTCAGCACAAAGCGCAGCATTGAAAACTTCGAATGGAATTACATTTTCTGCCAAGGAAAGTCAGGCATTGAGTCAAAAAGTTAGTTCTAGTGGATCCCAAGTGGATAGTGTGCTTGATCGACGAATGAGTGAAAGTGGAATCGATAAAGTAATATCGGAGTCACAGGCGAATTCATTGAAAACACTAACAGCTGGCTCGATGACAATGGGTGTAGGAGGGGAGTGGAAATTTGGTGACACATGGGCTGGTAGACTAATGTCTGGAATTGTTGGAGCGGACGGAGGGGTGAAGTTAAATGCTGATGCGCGAGCCGCTTTGGAGCAAGCAGGTATAACAGATCAGAAAACACAAGATAGCGTTGCCGAAAAATACGCACAAGCATTTTCACACGAATCTGGGTTTCGTAAAGAGTTTGCTACGGCACGCCAGCATGATCAAACAAAAGGCGTATCGGGTGAATATAGGCATGCACACGACGTGGCGCTTGGCGAGGGAGTTACAGATGCGCGAACAGCTCAAGAAAGGGCAGTTGAAAGTTACTCACAAGATATCGCTGATAGAAGTTCTTTTAGTGCTTCATCGAGTGGCGGTGTAGTAGCTACAACTCAAGAATTGTACCGGCAGGGAAATGGAAGTGATTTGAGCAACAAAATTGATAAGCTTTATCAACAAGCATTAGGTACGAGCGCGGGTGGAATGTTGGAAGGGGCCAGGTTGGCTTATGAAGGTAGATTCAATGGTGCATTTCGAAATAGTGACCCAAACATCAATCGCGATGCTGCAAAACTTGCTGCACTCGCAGATTATGCGCCGGAACAGGCTGAGGAAGCTTGGCAGTATATGCATGGAACAAGCACTAGAGAAAGTAATATTCCGCTCAACGCAGATGAATTAGCAGTTGCACAAGCAGATACCGATTTTGATACTATGCGAAATAGTGGTGAGAGCCTGCGGACTGAAGCATCAAATATATTGTCCACAAATCAAAATGGAAAGTCATTTGGTAATCAAATAGAAAATATAGAGAACACCGTTTCGAGTCAACGAGTTTATATTAATCAACAAGCAACAGATAGCACAAGTGTGAACCAAGATTCAATTGAACAGTCAAAGGCTTTGCAAGCAGAAAAAGAACATGTGATTAATAACTTTGATAGTAATCAAGACAGTCTTGACTCTGCTACTAGAAATTTGCAAAATCCGGCGAATGTGAGTCTAACCGGTGCGATGGGGACGCTAATCAAGCAAGGAACACAGACTGCAGAGCAAATATTCGGAAAGAGCTCTACAGTTGATACGATAAATTCTTTAACGGATGTATTGTTCGGCCGTCAGACGACAGAGCAAGATCGTAAAGACCAACTACAGAATGTTAGTGAAGAGTTAGGCCTTAGTCAGAGTCAAATGCGAGGATATGTGAATCGAGTAGCAGACGAAAGTGGTATAGGTAGAGACTCTGATGAAGTTAAAGTGGCGAACAAACGAATCGAGGCTTTAGATTACAAAAGCAACTAAAAAACATTGTTGACTTGTCTAGATTCGCGTAGTTTTTTCAGACGATTACTCTCATCTACTTCAGCATCGAGTATAGCTTTGTTTGAAGCAAACAGAAAATTAACAACAATTCCTTTCTTGACAGTTCCAACAATCCTCGCATGTTGCTTATCACTTTGCCAGCGCGTATTAAATGATCGGAAAAGCTCTTGTCTATGGTCTTTTACATTATTATACTGAGAAGGTACTCCAAAGATTTTTTCAAGTTTTTCATAAAGTGCGATGGCATAGTGAGGTGACATGTTTCCCTTAAAGAAAATTTTCACGTCTGCAAGCTTTTTTGTTCTAATGCTATAGGTCAATTCTAGGATATCACCATATTTAACAATAGCATTGATATTATATCTATCCATCCAGTACTGGTCATCCTCTCGAATTACGACAGCACCTGCGCCATTGACTTTAGAGCGCAGCTCATCACGAGATGTGTTCTCGTTGACTTCGATACCGATAACCCTTGGCGTGTTATCGGATGCAAACGAGAATGAGCTAAACAGTAAAAAAAAAGCGGTAAAGAAATATTTCATTAGTATTCTCAAAATATATTAATATTATTTTCAATAGCATAAAGAATGGAAAAATTCAAGTTGGCAACTGTGTGAATATTAAACTATGAATGCAACTCTTTGAAAATAAGATAGTTCATCATTGAATAAATGCACTGAATTGTAAACCGCCTACACGGCGGATAACGTGAATCCGGTCGTTATGTCGAAGAAGCCAGTTTTCTAAACCGCCTACACGGCGGATAACTTTTAGCACCACCAA
>JAOUJM010000094.1 GCA_029883265.1 Gammaproteobacteria bacterium | reverse complement strand
CGACACGTGCTTGTTGTGCACGAAACTTTGGTCGATTGTTTATCGCTAGCGACTGAAGTTGTAGTTCATTTTTTACCGAAGGTAAGGTAGTGACGGATAGCCGAGGAAGATTGATTTGTGTATTCGATGGACGATTTAGTTGTGCATTAAGTTGCACAGCTTGGCTTTGCCGCTCAGCTCGTAAGCGTAGCAGTTCATTATCGAGTTTTGCCAGCTCTAAATCAGCCAAGAAAACATCCTGCTGCAGGCCCTTACCGACTGCATATTGCGTCTGCGCTGTTGTTACCAATTGTGTTAATAACGATTTATTATTTTCAACAGTTTCGATGGCACGATCTAAATAGAAAAGATGCCACCATCCGCGCTTAACTTGTCTAATAAGCTGCAATCGAAATTCATCGGCTTCTTCGTTTTTCGAAATCGCAAAAGCCGAGGCCACATCTGAACGTAAACCAAGTTTGCCGGGAAATGGTAAGTCTTGCGATAAACCAATTTGCATTTGAGTCATTGCTTCCTGCGACAGACTAAAACTATCTACCGGGACATTGGCAAGATTTATGGCTAAACGTGGATCGGGCAAGGCGGACTGTTGCTCTGCAAGTGTTGCTGCAGATGAGGCTGCCGCTTGTACGGCCGCCAATCCTGGATTTGGGCTGAGCGCAATTTTTATTGCCTCATCCAGCGCCAGTGTAATGTTGTCCATGCTTTGAGATGCTTGAACTCCAGAAATACACGCAGATAAAAGCCAAACAGTTGCAAGTTTCGCAACACACGATTGTGAGTTTGTTCGCATACAAGCCTCGTTTTAATTTTAATGAGTGATTGCCGCAACGAGATGTCGAGTTAAATGTCACTGCTGAAAACAGGCTTATCTACTCGTTGTTTAAGATGTCGATTTTTCAGTTGAATATTCATCGACAGTGCACATAGCATCTCTATAGCATTAACCGTTGACCGATACAAAGGATTCGGCAGACACAAGGCGCAAGAACGCCTTTATTAGCCATGGAGTTGTCGTGGAGGTTTTATCTCGACTGGTATTGCAACACCAGCGAAACCGGTGCTGAAGTTAAATTTAATATCGCTTATAACAAGAAGACTGTTACTGCTGGTTTGAATAGCAGTGGCATGACAAAAGTTACACTTAACGCAACCTTTTTCACATCCAGCATCGTGAGAATCTGAGTTTTGCTCTGTTTGATGGGCAGTTTGTAGCTTGTTATCTGCTGCCAATTGATAAATCTGATTATTCATATCTCCATGGATCATTGCTTTCTCACCCTGATGATGCATAAGCATCGGGCTGGCAAAAGCAATTTGCAAAGGCAGGAATAACACTGCTATTATCAGCGTCAAATTCACCGCTTTTTTACCCATACTCAATTGAAACATTCTCAATAACACTTTAATAATTAAAAAGTTAGCTTATTCAGCAATCATACTTATTGTTTTAAATACTAGCTACACCACTTGCCAAAGGCTTCGATTTCATAGCATTTACGTTAATAGTACAACTTAAGTGTAGAACATAGGTCAAGTCAATATTTTATTTTTCAAGCGGTGGCAGACGCTTATCTGTTGTCCGGCTAATACAAACATCCACTGCTTAATTCTTACTCGACACCAACTGTGCATATTTTTGGGACTTGCTGAATCGAAGATCAAGTTGCCTATTTAACCAATGCATCTCAGTCGAGCCTATGAAATCTGAGATCCGCCCCCAGTTATCTTAACTTATCTCGAACAGCATTACGTTCCTTCTTGTGCCTGCCGTCTTAACAAATTTGAAAGTTCAAAAGCGCACCCGTAAAAAATTAACAACTGAGTAATCATCATCCAATGCGACCTAGGTTTGTGGATGGTTTATTTTGACGATCAGCAATAGAATGTTCTGGGCGTTTCAATGTTCGCATATTTCATAGAAAATAAATTGATACCAGCATCTCCAATTTACACTTTATTTTGAAGTTTTTTCAGTGCATTTCCCAAGCGTTTAATGCCGATTTCGGTTGTTGGTTTATCGGTACACGAAAAGTTTAGGCGGAAGGTATTGCCGTGGTTTTTATTCACATAGAATGGCGTGCCGGGTACAAAAATTACTTTTTCTTTTACGGCGAGATCAAATAGTTCCATTGCTGAAACTTGAGGTGGAAGTGTCACCCATAAAAACATACCGCCCTCTGGTTTCGTCGATGTAACATTTGAAGGAAAATATTTGTCTAAACTCGCCAGCATGCTTTGACATTGCTCACCATATTGCTGCGCGACTTTGTTTATATGATCTTGAATATTATTTTTTTGCAAGTATTGGTAAATAATGTATTGAGTAAAATGGCATGTGTGCAGATCAGATGCTTGCTTGGCAATTAATAACTTGTTTAGGATAACATCAGGGGCAACAATCCAACCAATACGAAAGCCTGGCACAACTATTTTTGAGAATGAGCCAAGCATAATTACTTTTTCAGGTAGGTAGTGCGCGAATGATAATGCTGGTTCACCTGAAAATCGCAAATCACCATAGGGATTATCTTCGATCAAGAATAATTGTTTGTCTTGTATAATTTGTGCAATCGCTTGCCTATTTTCATTGGTGTAGGTGATACCGGATGGATTTTGGAAATTTGGCACAGTGTAAATAAGTTTTGCTTTGTTTTGTTGTAAAACATTTCGCAAACCGTCAATATCCATGCCTTGCTCAGAAACCTGCACAGGTAAAAAACTGGGTTTATAAAGTGAAAACGCTTGAATCGCGCCGAGATAACCGGGTTCCTCAAGCACAACACCATCACCATCGTTAAGCAAAACCTTTCCCAACAGATCAAGTCCTTGCTGGGCACCGTTAGTGATAAGAATATTTTCAGGATTAACACTCAGCCCTTGTCTATTATAATTTTGAGCAATATATTCACGAAGTTTTATATAACCTTCCGAGTTACTGTATTGAAAAATATCGTTTCCATAAATCTGAAATACTTCATTTGTTGCATTCGTCAATTCATTAACCGGGAATAAATCCCTGTTGGGTAATCCACCGGCGAATGAGATCACTTCCGGGTCTAGGGCAACTTTCAATATTTCCCGTATAAATGAACGAGGAACATCGCTTATGCGATCTGCAAATATGTCATTCATGAGAATCTTTTCTTCTTTCGGTGATAGCACCAAGTTCAGTGGTTTATCCGCAACAACGTTTGCACGATGCCAGGGGCGACCCGTGTTTTAATGTTTAAATTTTTACAATCTTTTTTTACCAAACTAGAATCTTAATTTTTTGTTGATTCATGCAAACGTTTAGTGTTAACCAAGCCTATAGCACCGTGTCATAACATAAAGTTTAAGCCTTAAACAAACCGAAAAACCTGAAAACAGGTTTTACCTGATTTAGTTGAGGGCCATTTAAAACAGTCCTTATCTTGGCGTTTCCCATTCAAATCCATGCCTAGAAATCGTAACCGATAAGCCGATGACTGGCAATTTAGAATTTTGTCGGAAATAAGCGGGGTCAGATACCCGTTTTTTCGAATATTAGCGAAATCCAAGGTCACTCAAGAGCGTCGACTCCCCTGTTTAACACTAGCGGAATTTCTCTATCTTACACATTTCAGCCCAAAAAATGGCATTGTTTACTTTGAAAACATTAGCAATTTATTTTGAATATGTGTTTATGCTACATGGGTGATCAGAGCCTAGCTGTTTTCTTCTGGCTGTTTTGATTGCCGTAAAAGAACTACCGTAGTTGCAATATGCAACAATGTGCATGGCAAATTAAAGCCTGTTGCCGTGATAAAGGCCGAGATCGACTGGCTCGTGACGGGAAGTGCGGCGACGATCAACGTGGTTATCATAAGGTAGCCCAACGGACTGATCAACACTACCCATCTCGGATAGAGTGATCGCCGTGAAAGAATTAAAAACGCAACTACGCAACCAAAGATCACAACTCCGGCGACCAACGTGTAGCTAGTAATATTAAAAAACTCACCAACCTGATTTACTATCTTCTGTTCGCCGCTTCGAGCAATAGCTCCTGCGTAGAGTAGCGATGCATGAAGCGATGCGCCTATGATAGTAATGTAAACTGAAAACACTAGAACCAACAAGCGTAAAGTCATGTTGGCCGGTGCAAGAGCAAGAAATAAAAGCAACCAGCCAAAAATGTGAAAAGGAATAAAAAATTGACCAAGTGTGCTGCCGACAAGGTGATCTTCATGGGATTTAGCGCTTAGAATATTTGCAACACTATCTAAGCTAACAGATGTTGCTGTGGACATTGCTAGATTGGGAAGATACGCCGAGTAAATGTCTGCAAGAACTGACATAGCACCGCCAAAAATGGCTAATCCACCCAGCAACAGAATAGTATTTCGCTGTAGAATAATTTTTTCTAGCAATTTCTTTCTCCCTTCACGATCCTTTGTGGTTTTCTGGGGGCGGCTTTTCTATTTTCGTAAGTTGTAGTAATAGTTTCTTTCCACTTGCAGTGAACAAAAACCATCCTAACAAGTAACCACCAATGATTGACTGAATTAGCCCGTTGAAAAAAAATAGTTTGGGATTGCTATGCGCGCCAAAATAGTGAAAGCTTTCGTCGAGGTTTAGGCATAACAGGTTGCATGCCACACCCAATAGACTTACATAAATAAAGACTGTGGCAATAATGGCTGAATTGGCATTACTCAACCGATCAATAACCAACAAACTGACCAATGACCCGGAGGTGGCTCCCATTCCTAAGCCGCAAAATAAAAGTGCCCAAAGCGACTTGAATAATAAATTCCCATCAGGAAATAGAATTATGCCAAATAAAACCAAAAGGACTGCTTCAGCAAAAACACATAAAACAATGGATAAGCAAATTGGACGTAGATATTTATCACGCAAAGTTAAATAGTCCTTCATAACACGGCCACATTGCTTCCACTATAAATTTATCAAGTTATAAGCTATCAGACTAAACTATTTGTAAATTATTACAAACTACTTTCAGAGGCATTTTCGGCCACAGGTAGGCGTTGCACACTGATATGGATCAATAATCATCGTTCCACCTAAATATTTGTAGCGTAAAGTCAAATATGCGGTGTTATAGAATTTAAGTAATGAGGGAGCGTCACAACATGAAACATCAATTACAGCGAATAAGCATAAATATTGTTCTTTTAATCGGGTTGATTCACCTATTTGCAAGTACTGCAAGTGCAACTTCTCCAGAATCAGCGCAATCACCATTCATTTACGAAATCGAGAGCTTGTTTCCAATGTACTTTATGGACGGATACCATATAGCCGCAGGCGTAAGATGGAAGGATATTCGTGTTCGTGCCAGTTGCATCGATGGTGGGTACTATGATTATGAACCGAATAATCAACGATTCGAACGGAACCTTGGTACTGGGTGTGGGCTTTTTTTAGGTTATTATTTGTGGAAAAATTTGCATGCGTATGTTTATGTTGAGGCACAAAACTACATCGTACACGATAGAGACACGCGTGCCAGCGAACGTTTCGATGTTATTGATATAGGTCCCGGTCTCGGCTATCAATATTTCTTTTTCAGTAATGTTTATCTTCAACCCGCTATACATCTTTATTGGCGCAAAAAACAGGAAAAGTATGTTGCTGGGATCAAGTACACGCTACGCAATATTGATGTGTCGCCTACCGTGCGTGTTGGTTATCGATTTTAAATTTAGTTTTTAATCGGACAGCAACAAACATAGGAAATTAAGATTTTTTTGTACAATTCCAATAAGTGAGGTCGGACACCCGTTTTTTCTATTATTCGCCAATTCTGTGCACTTACCCTACTAAATTACTCGCTATCTTATGCCTATTGAGATCTGTTGTTTTTTTGTTTAATTATTTACGCTGGAAAAAATTTAAAACCGCCCATGGTTTTGCAATTAAAACCGCTATTTGCGACCAAAGTGAGAACCAAGTCGGTCACCTATTATATAGTCCGCCTCATTCAAATCATGATATCCTATAACATGATGATCGCATTAATAGGCGCGGTGTTTTCGCCCGATTTTTTAAAGCGATTTGAAGAAGCTTCTCTCAACGATAGACCTTTGGTTTTATGAAATCGAGGTAAGAAAAATAGGAGCTAGCTATGAAAAAAAACGCCATGCAACTTGTCGTTCTAGTGATTGCCTTTTTCAGTATCACTAGCGTGTCGCGAGCCGAATTAGAAATCCGCTTACCTGTTGCCGATCTACCATTTAATAGCCAGGCCGATCTCACCACGCCGAGCATGCAACAGTCACTAGCTTTACATCTCGGTTTTTATCAGAGCATACACACCGCAATTGAAAGCCGCTGGGGTAAACGTTACCCTTGGTGGAGTCGCGCGGCTATTTACGCAATCGATATTTATACGGTTGGTACGCCGATAGGCCAGACCTGGCTGCATGAAGAATGGCATCGGGCGGGAATAGGTGAATTTGGCATGAGCAGTTACAACGACACCTATAATTTACCGGGGCCAGGCGAACCCGTCGCGGTATCACACATCAATGAGAATGACCTGATCGCATTAAAACGAGATCACAATGCGAATATGATTCGAAAATCATCAGCCGGGCTTGAAGCTCAACTTTATGCCAATTCAATCATGGAAAAACATTCTTTTTTCTCGCATGTCGAAACCCACGATGAACTTCTGTTATGGGGAAACGTACTGTTAACCGTGTACTATATGAATCAATGCGCCGGTACAGCCGCGAATGATGTCACCCAAGAACTCTATGAAGCGGAAAATGGCGATTTAAACAAACGTGATCTCGTGGGCATGGATTGCAATGCCTGGGTTTATGATATGCATCGTCCCGATGAAGCACTCAGTGATAGAGGCACTTATCCCGGCGGCGGTGGGATTGACTGGTATATCAGTTGGGACGACATGACAATAGAAGAAAAAAACTACATGAAAAAACAGGCCAAGCTTTCTTATTTGAATTTGATTGACCCTTTTCTTTTGCGTTTTAAACGTTTTCAATTCACACCGACAGGACACGACACAGCAATAAATTGGAATGCCAATGTGCGCCATTACATGGCACCGTTCGGCAGCAGCATTGATTTCAATCTGTTCCTGGAACAAGGCAATACCAATCTCTATTCCACATTGCACTGGTATCAAAATCAAGCCGCACACTTTGCCGGATTAGAAGCAGAACTGTATCGATATCCGACCAATTTATTCAATGGAAAATTGTTTGCGACCGCACGAATCGCCCTGTGGTTACAACCCAAGCATCTTTTATTTAAAACATCACAAGCCAGTCCTGGCGCATTGCTAGGCACAAGCCTGTCCTACCGGATTTTAAAACGTATGGAAACTTTTATTGATATCGATGCAAAAACTGCGGGCTGGGTCGCAGGAAATGTTTATTTGAACAAAAATATCAGCGCACGATTGGGCATAAGCTATATAGTGCCGTCTTTCTGAAACCTTGTGGGGTCAGTTATTAGTTTTTTCTTATAGTAGCAAAAACTGGTAACTGACCCCACATTAGTTTAGTTGTGTGGATGTTGGCCGCTGATCATCATCCAGTGATGGTCTACATGGTGACCACCATAGGCCATTAAGCCGATATAGCCTAATCCTCGAATGATTTTAACTTCATCGGGATTTACTGTGGTGACACTCAAGTCAAAGTCATTGCCGTTTTGTTCCACGAGCATATCAAAACCACTTTCTTGTTTAAGTTGCGCGGGATGCGCAGCCAAGGCTCGTTCTACCGATACCAATGCCACATCCGGTACTTGAATGTTTATTAACGCACCACCATCAATGTCGCTTTGTGAAACCACGACTACATCTTCGGTAAAATGTTTCATGTCGATTAAGTGTTGACGCAAAGCTTCGGTATCAACTTTTTGCCAATCGGTACTCTCTGATGCAAGTAGTCGATTCACTGCTTCCTGAATGGTGCCAAAAATATCATGACCCGGCTGGGTGAGGCGCAAACTTTGTGTGCCGGCATCGGCCGCTTGCGTATTGGCGCAGGCTTGGAGAATAAATAGCGCTACGATGACTAACAAAATATTTCTGATTGGTTTTAGCATATAGACTTCCTTGCTCATGTGGATTGAGGGGCTTAGTCTATACCTGCATGCTGCCTAGCGCATATGATCCAAATCATATTCAACAATTGGGGTCAGAGAACAATTTCTTCTAATATTAGAGAAAACTGTTCTCTGACCCCAATTTATGGTGAATTTGAATATGATGTTTGCTGCGAGTGATTTTTTCTTGTTTTTCTAATTTCGCCAATACTCGATATAAAGTCTCATGGGTTAAACCCAACCGGCTGGCGAGAATTTTTAAACTTGAATCCATGCACCACAAACCTTGGTCGTCCGCTTGCAAACGAAAATAACTCATGAGTCGTTGTTCGGCGGAGCGAATACTACGAATTTCCGTTAACATACGTTGCTGCTGAATTTGTTTGGATAAAAGTTGAATATATCCTAGTGAAAAGCGAGGATTATTTTCTAACTCAGCTAAAACAACGCTTATCGACAATGCATTCAAACTAGTATCTTGGGTGGCAATCGCTGTGCAATGATAACACTGGGTAAATAACGAGGCTTCTGCCAAGATTTCGCCTTGATTCACAAAGTGAATAATAGGTTCGGTACCATCGGTTAAGTAACGCACCATTTTCACCTGCCCGGCTTTAATTTCAAACACACGATGAATACGCTCACCTGCATGAAAAATAATTTCACCTGCTAGAAACGATTGTTCTACAATATTCTGCGTAAAGTTTTGCTTGAGAAAATGCATAGTCGCAAGATTATCCCATTTGCTTGTGATGATGCTAATGAATATTCTAAAACATTGTCCGGGTGTAGGACCAGGTTACATGAGAATAGACAGGATTACGAAACCACTATGCCCCATAAGCTTGTATAGTATTTGAGGGGAAAAGCTTTGGTGTGGGGTGATAGATTCTTATTTGCCAATAACAACTAGTATTGCTCTCAGCGCAAACCTTAGGGCTATAATGTGCGCCTCATTGTGGCAAGACGAAAACCGGTTGCGTTGCTGGCCTATTTCCGTTTGACTAATAACAAGTTGCTGCAAGCGTTTAAGACTGAAAATATTTTTATGCAATAACTGCGTCTATGAAATCTAAATTGGATTTTAACGGCAAGTGGTGAAAAAAAAGAGCCTGAAGAATCAGGCTCGATTTGTTAACACTGGTAAAGACAATTAACCTAGTAAATTTCGTCCACCGAGTAATAAAGGCTTAACGCCTCGACGACGATTTTCACTGACCTCGGCTTTTCTCAATAAACGTTGAGAAACGCGACGTATTTGTGTATGGATTTTGGCCCAAAGTAATCCATCGGATTTTGATGAATTCGCCCCATCTGTGACGACTGCTAACGGACTGGGTCGATCACTTAGCTCACGTACTAAAAATAATTCACCCGCACCAAGTTGATCCTGTAAAAAGCGAATACCTTTGCTGCTTAATGTTTGGGTTTCTTTCGAACGTTTAGAAAATAATTTTGTCGCTAATGAACTATAACGTAATTGACCATTCGCTTGCGCTTGTAAAAATTCTGCAAACGCTGACGTTGGTGATACCACATGATTTAAATCTCGATCTCGTAATTCAGTAATCGTCGTTAATTTCATCCTATATCCCCCTGACCCTGTTGTCGTTATTGGGTAACCCCCGCACCTAATACTTTTGGGTTAGTTGGAATCAGTATAATGCGACTTTTAGACTTGGTAAACAAGTTTATGCACCATGATACAGAGCTTTACAAATTCGATAACCAATTGTTTTATTTGAATAAATAAGCCATTGATCGCATCAGATGCAAGTATTTTCTGGTAATACCTATAACCAAATCAATGAATATTTGTGAATTTTTGGGTGTTTCTACTTAACAACACTCTAGCACTCCAGCGCAAACACGGAATTTGCCGTTGATGAATAATTGTGCAAATAAACACAGTGCTTGGGGAATAGTACGTACTCACCAACCCAACCAATCCGGCCTCTTGCGTTTGATTTACAGCGAATCGTATTTGATAAAGCGATGGCGCTAGAACTAGGTTTGCCCCGTCCAGGCTACATTTTTCATCTCTGCATTTTTGCAGCACAGCTATGTAATCCAGCCACCGACGTTAAGGCGATTCTTTTGCTCCAAGATCCGGCGCTACACCATTAAATTTCAGCGCCACCCCTTGAGCGTCGCTCCAACTAAGTGATTGGCTAAGACTCAAGGTCTTGCTTTGATGATCAATTGCCATCACTCTCGCGGTCGTGGTTTGGTTTTGTAATTGAATTTCATCACCGGCTTGCATTCCATTGCCACTGCTAAAATAAAAACTATCGGCAACCGGCAGGTTAGTACCACTGCCTGCGCCCACTGTTTGTGTGAGAAATTCGCCAGCATTAATCTTATTGCTTTGTGCACTGAGGGAAAGATAATTCTCATTGTCTAAAACAAATAATGGGTCATCTGTACTATTGTTTTGTAACAAATTTGCAGTGGTGTTTTGATTGACAATATCTGCAGGGGCCGTCCCCGCACAATCCAAATTCGCAAAGAAAATATTATTCTTCACAATATTATCAAAATAGCGCTCAGGATCATTATCATTGGAACCCCAAAAGCCAAAACAGTGATTATTGTAAAAGGTGTTGTGATAGATTCGATTGTGCTGATTATATAAAGCCTCATCAGGATACACTTGAACACCAAGTGCACCACCCAAATTATTAAAGAATAAATTATTCCTTACAATTCCATTTTGCCCGGCGAATTGAATCGCATTATAGTCCCACGCATTCGTCGAAGCGCGAGTCTGCATAAACTGATTATGCTCGATTAAATTAAACTTAGTGGCATTCAAGCGACGTGTTTGTTTTGTATCATCGTAAAGCGACTCAATCACGCCTTCGCAATCGAATACTTCCATTGCTTTTTGACTAGCATTTTCAAACACATTTTTACGCACGCTATTTTGACTGGAGCAAGCCAAGACCAATAAGGTGTGACGTGCATTGAGAAAATGATTATTCTCGAGCAAGTTTTTATCTGCATGTTCCAGCATGACATTATCATTTCCATCTTCAAAAATATTATTGAATAAGTGATTGCGATTGCTATCAACCATCTTGAATCCGCCACGGGTGCCGGTATCTCGCGCTGCACGAAAATGGCTATTTCGAATTACATTATCATGCGCATTATATAGTTGCGCCCACATGGCGGCGTTATCTACATTAAATCCATCCAACACCAAGTAATTCACATTGCTAAGCTCTAGTGCAGGCCGCAAACCGCCCGTGGTGACTGAAAAAGATACGTTTTCACCGGGGAAATTTTTAAATCGAATAGGCAAGGCTTGTTCACCGGAAGCCGTCGGTGCAAACGGCGTATTCCAAGTGCTTTGACGAATTAATACGGATTCACCCGGCTGCACATTGCTCGCTGCCGCAGTTAATGTTTGATATGCCTTATTATTGCCCGCGCCACAAGCACGATTTTTTATGTCATAAGTATCGCAGCTTGCCGCTGTTAGGTTTTGATCCACATAATGATCGGCATTCACTAAGGGCACTGACCAGGTGTCCCATAAAGTGGTCGAGCCTGCGGTGTTGCTGTCGTAACTATACATTTTAAATGTAGCGAAATTACTGTCGATACTGACAATCAAGTAGCTGCCACTAGGCGTATAAATGCGACCTGCATCGGCTTGCCAGAGAGTGCCTTGCCCCTGCAAGTTTTCCCAATCGGCTGGCGTACCCTCGGCACCGTTTACATCATTGGCCACCTCCCAATATTTGCGTTGATAAAGCGCCTCACGATTTTGATTCAGCAACATACGCGAACGCACATGGTCGTGTCCGTGAAAATAAGCAATCACATTGTGTTTAGCCAAAAGTTGAGTGAGTTCTTGAGTATGAAAATTACTATTGTGCTCACTCCAACCTGGCGGTGGTGGCGCGGGACAATCATAATAAGAACTTGGTGGATCATAATTATAACAAGGTGCCAATAACGCCACATGACCAAACGCAAAAATAGTTTTCTGAGTTGTGGTTTCTAAGTCTTGTTGCAGCCAGTCCAATTGCGATGTGGTGGGATCAAACACCTCTGCGCCATTTCTATCCCAAACGCCAGCGCTACTATCGCCAGAAAGATTTTGTGCATAATTATCCACAAAAACAAAATGCACGTCATGATAATCAAACGAATAAATTGTTCCAGGATCGACGGTTTCACTAGCGGCCTCACCATCTATTTGCAGTGGGCCGCGTTTAAAGTTTCGCAGTCCTGGCAGTTGTTGCGCAAGTTTGGACTGCGCCGGGTCAGCCGACCAATTAGTCGCCCAGTTATCCGCCCACCATTGCATATTGCTCGCTGACTCCGCGTCATGATTACCTGTAGCAGGAAACCAGGGAAATGATTCTAATCCACACGGATGTTTTTGTGTTAAACGACTATCTATAAGCCCTCGCACGCGCTCAAAGGTCGGCGTATCTCCAGCCGATGTTAGAAA
This sequence comes from Gammaproteobacteria bacterium, assembly GCA_029883265.1. Classification (GTDB taxonomy): domain Bacteria; phylum Pseudomonadota; class Gammaproteobacteria; order S012-40; family S012-40; genus JAOUJM01. Next base: position 3,544 of record JAOUJM010000094.1, on the reverse strand, counting down.
ATGCACATTAGGATCTTGCTCAACAATTTCACTTAAAACCCGTCGCATACCGCCTTCTTGACCCGAATAATTATCACTGAACAAGGCAAAGGAAAAATTATTGGCATTGCAATCAACACTTGGCAGCAGCGGATCGACAGGTGTTATTTGTGCCACTTCTGTTTTAGCGCTAATCGCATTTGAAAAAACCGATTCGCGTGCATTGTTATAGGCGCGGACCTGATAGCTGTAACTGGTGTCGGCTTGTAGTTCTGTATCGCTGTATGTGAGTAATGCAGTAGTGGTAATCAGTTGTCTATCACGAAAGAGTTGATAACCCAACACATCAACACTGTTTTGCGCGGCAGACCATGACAAATTAATTTGATTTGCTGAAACCACTTGTGCTTGTAAATCGCTTGGTGGATCGAGTGGAACAACGACGGGTGTTGTATTGATCGAAATAGTATTACTGGCTTGTGAGTGGTCACGCTGACTATTAATGGCGACCACATAGTATTGATAGTCAGCGGAGGGATTAATGTCATTGTCAGAAAACTGAGTTTCCGTAACTTCCGTAATCAGGCTTGTATTACGATAAATCAAATACGCCACAACTTCATCATCAGAGTCCGGTGCAAGCCATTGCAGAAATATCTGATTATCCGTCTGCACCTCGCCGCTCAACTGTCGTGGTTGAGCATCATATGCCAATGTGCTGGCAACAACAGGCAAACTTTTATCCGATTGATAACGGCTAGTGGTGACACTCACAAGTTGATAATGGTATTGAGTTGCGGCAGACAAACCTACATCTTGGTAAACATTTTGGCTGGTTTCGGCAATGATTGCATCATTGCGATAGATTAAATAATGAGACAGTGTTTCCGAGGTATCGGGCGCTTCCCAGCTTAAATCAATTTGATGATAACTGACGGCATTTGCCAGAATATTTGTGGGAGGTAATAAATCTATAGTCTGGTCATTGATGCTCTGGCATGCTGATAAAAAAATAACACACACAAAGAAAAGCAAATGTTTTGCAGGTTGAACATTCATGTTAGTTGACTCGTCCATTAGATTGATTATTTTATTAATTGAGCAGCATAATAAACGCTGAATTTGTACCCACAAAGCCTAGCGATGATTCGCATGGTATTCTGTAGGCCAGATGACAATTCAAACGAATATTAAAACTATCGCTTGTAATATTTTTACACGCAGACAAAAAATAGTACAACATCAACTTCATTGGCAGTCTATAGGATACTCAAGGTTGTACACCTATGGGTTGTTGTGCAAAAAACACGCATTGCATGGTCGTTGCTTAGTGCCGACATTTGTCATGCAACAATCAAAGTCCGATTCACCGTGCAAGTATTCAAAGCCACACCACAAACTACTCAAACTCACCGCACTGACAACGCCTCGCAGTCTGTGAATTGCTGTTGCGATGAAAACAAAAAAATTACTTGCATCGACTGACCTTAGCAGCCCTACTGGCAGCGCATTTTCGATGAACATTCCATCATACAAACAATATGCTAGAATTTGGCCTTTGACGCACAAGCCGAGTGTTATGTAATTGCAGGCCTTACACCTTGAGCACGGTCTTTGCGACTCAAGCACGCATCAATATAGGGAAGCGCCCCTAGTGTGAGCTTGTAAAAATGAGCATTAATAGTTGGGAGGCTAATCATGGACAACATTACATTGCGCTGGCACTGGTTAGGGCTTGGCGCACTGGGATTATTGGTCGGCTATTTCGTCGCGCTTAGCGAATCCCCTGTTGTTGCTACTTTACTGCCACTTTTATTTGGCGTTATTGCGGCAGCGAGTGCATTTATTCTTGGGAAAACCAATATTTCTAAGCCTGATGAAGCCGAAAAAATCAAAATTTGGGGCATCGGCTTTTTTTCATTTTCAGTGGCGGTATTAGGCGCTGCCTCACTCGGGCTTTTGCTTAAAAACATGGTATATGATAAGAACTCAGCGCCGCTCAATATCGCCGGAATTAATGCTCAACTCTCGACAGAACTTATTAGTCTTAGGAAACAATTGCAAATTCTTGGTGCATCAAGCGAGGAACAAACAGCCATTATTGGCCAAGCCAAACTTGATTGGCTTTCTCAGTCGTCAGTTGAGGATAATAAAAAGGCCTTGCTGAAATCCTTTGTTCCTGCGGCAACCAATCTGCAAAAAGCGCTAAACCTTTATCTGCAAAAAAACACACAAAAAGATGAAGAAACCCTGGACATTCTTAAGAAATTATCTACGCTTACAAACTCCACGCTACCGGTATTAGAAGAGTGGACAAATGGGCAGCCATCGTCCCTTGGCGGGGAAGGATTACAGGTCATATTGTTAGCCAATGAAAGTCTAATTGACGAGTTACTCGGATCAAACAACGACCCCGAGGCGAGGCATTTACTCAATATGGGCGCTGACAAGTTATTAGTGGGGTCTTTGTTTCAAGTAAAAGGCTTGCTTAATCGACAATTCACAAACAAAATGACAGGCGTCAATAATCAACCCTCCTATTCTGATGCAAACAAAATGACAGAATTGTTAATTTCCGGGAAATTAACTCAACGCCAGTTCAGCCGATTATTGGCGGATACTAATTCGCCTTCGATTTGGAGCAATGGTGGTGTATAGTTAAAGAATGGTAATTGAATAGGCTTTTTTAGTCCGCCAAATTCGATTATTTTATAAATATCAGGTTTGATATATGCAGTGAGCAAGTTGTTTTGGTGAAATTGAAGGGAAAGCGCCTAAAAAGCGCGGTCTGAGGTGTTTTTTAAGTGGATAACCACGATTTGACATTAAAAGACAGTCGTAAGATGAAATGTTTTAAGATTTAAGTATAGTGAATTAATAATTGAGGATTTCTAAAAATGAGTACAGGTACAGTAAAGTGGTTCAGTTCAGATAAAGGCTTTGGTTTTATCACTCCAGACGACGGCGGAAAAGATTTATTCGTTCACCATTCTGAAATTCAAAGCGGCGGCGGTTATGCAACCCTTAGTGATAATCAGAAAGTAGAATATGAAGTAGGACAAGGCCAAAAAGGGCCCTGTGCGACCAAAGTTAAACCAATTTAGCATATTTCAAGGCAGATCATGCTCAATAATACATTGGTGCAACAATGTATGTGAAAAGGTCTGCCTAGCTAGCTGATGTCAGCGGGAGATTGGAAAGATTTGTATATCGCTTCAGAGCGAGGGGACTTAGAAACGGTTCGTTACCATCTAAAAAGCGGTGTGGACCCCAATTATCAACATCCAGAGGTTATGGCTACGCCACTTTTTGCTAGTATAAAGGCCGGACATAGTCATATCGTGGAATTGTTACTGGAATATGGTGCAGACCCCACCCTAAGAACTGATTTTGAGCACTTGAATGCTTGGGAAACCGCAGCGTTATACCATCAATCGGCTATTTTGCATCTATTGGCAAATAAACAATAATGGTCTTACTTGCCTAATTCGTCATTTGTTGTTTGATCAACTTCCCGCGATTGGTTTCAGAACCATCAACACATAAAATTGTACAGCGTGACACT
>JAOUJM010000093.1 GCA_029883265.1 Gammaproteobacteria bacterium | reverse complement strand
CCACACTTCTTGAATAATCGGCTGACACGGTGCACGACAAGACACATGTGCAAAGAATAACGTATCCTGATGTTGATACGGGTGAAATTGAGCTGATGCTTGTTTGTGAATGGTTTGTGTGACAAATGCAGTATCTTTTTTATCGACCGAGACTTGTGTATAAACCACCAATTCAGTTTCTCGACTTTTACCTTCTGCCAGCTCAACCATAAGCAAACCATCGTCTGCAGCGCGTAATTGTGTGTATTTGTTTTTATTCTGGGTCAAGTCACCCAGGGGAAGAAGCGATTTATTTTTTGCCTGATAACCATAAACTCCACCATCGTCGGCTTTTACATATAAATCGTTTGAACTAACGAATTGTGTCACTGCAACTGGATTTCGAATTGCTTTAATCCTATTCCAGTCTTTTGATTTTATTGTCCGATTGGATTTGATCATGGCTACATAAGGAAACCAGCTTTGACCGTCGAACCCGAGAATAAGTATTTTTTGTGAGTTTTCGCTTTTGGCATATGCATGCTGCATGCAAAACATAAGAATTGTGAAAATAATTATTTTTTTTATCACAGTCATGAGTAAACCATTTCTTTGGCTCTAAACTGTTTGACTGTGTAAACACAGAATAGAACAAGCGTTACCACGCCTAATAGTGCATAAACAAAAAATCCAAGACCTGATTGAACCTCTGAACCGATAGCCAAGGCATGGAAATACACCAGGACAATCGCTATCCAATAAAACCGATGCACCATTCTCGCCCATTTTGGTTTAGTCATTTTTGATTGATAACCAGCGTAAGCTATCGTTATGAAAGCAACTAATGCAAATAAACCAAAGCTTAAATGAGTGTGATAATAATCTTTAAAATTCGGCAAAAACAACGGCCAAGCAAAACTCTCTTGGCGCATTGAAACCGCGCTGACAAATGTTAACATGTGAATGCATGCAAACAATAATATGAAAACGCCCATCACCTGGTGGCGTGTGCCTATCCAGTAATTTGAAATTAATTTTAGTTTCCCCAGTAAAGTGATAATCGCCTGCCAGGCAATCGCCATTAAAACAATCATACCAATTAGTTTTGAAATCACATAAACCAGTTGTCCCTTAGGAACCGCATCTGAAAAATACAGAGCGAGGGTTCCTGTTTGCTCATACCAAAGCACACCCGGAATGAAGAAAATTGTCATGACAAAAAATACAGAGTATTGAATATTACGCATAAATCATTTCTCTAAACAACTTAGGGGTTCTGCTGCGCATTGCATTAAAGCAGCAATGGCCTGTGGTTCAGCTAGACCCTTGGGCTTTGTCACTGGTAGTTTGGCTTTCAGCCACCCTTTTAGGCCATTGGGCGACAAAGTGGCCACTCTAGGCACGCCTAAATTTTTCAACGATTTAGCCACCTCAAAACCACGAAAATCTTTGACACAATATGGCACGACCAAGTCTGTACTCATTAATGTTTGAGCAGTTTCACTATTCACATCTCGCAAACGCATTAATTTTGAACCGGGTAAATGCACTTCGTCATATTCTTCACTTTCTCGTGTGTCAATGAATACAACATTTTTACCTAAACTTATTTCGCGCAATACTAATAAATGGTCAATCGATTCAACAAACTCATTGGTTTTATCGCTATAGCCCGGGCAAAGAGACGTTAACGCCAGTTCATCACTGTATTCATCTGCAGAAACATTTGGTTTTTTCGCCAAACGAGAGACGCCATCAAAAAACGCTAAATAACAGTCAATCGGTACTTGATCCCGCTTATAACGAGCCTGGAGTTTTCGATATAAGGTTTCAAACCACATGGAGTGAGGATGTGCCGGTTTATCCCAGATGTTGACTTCAACATCGTGAATAATTTGGTCAATATATTGTAAGACAGGATCATTAAAATCGAAGGCGCTTTTTAATCTGCGAAACATTGACTGTCGATTAGCACGACTGATTGCAGTATTCGGTACGCCAAATGCGATTGCGTTGTCAGCTAATGGTGTATTTGGTGGCACTAAAAGAAAATAGGCATCCACTGCGATATGACGTTTAATCAGCCATAAAGTGGCCCATTTATCAGGTTCGATACCTTGCCACGAAGTAAAACGAAGGGAATTTTTTAAACTGCTGGGTGAAATATCAGGTAACGTGGTCGAAGCGGTTGCAAAAGAATTAAGCAATCCAATCAATAAAACAAACAAAATTCCTTTTGATACGAACATAAGCGATCTGGAATCCTTTCCAACAGCACAATTCTGAAACCTAACGCTGCTCAATAAACCAACTACAACTACCCTGCGCGCTTAAATTGCTTGATGACGACCACTCAAAAATTACTACCCCAAGTACTGTCGCCGTAGGCAGACGGATTGTTTCAGACTTTGCGCTGACTCGCAAGCATTCTTGTAAATTTTTTCATCAATTTATTTGATTAGGGATTATTCGCAAGAGTTGTGTACATTTTTCGTTCGCTAGAAAGGCTGAGTAGTGAAACCGATGACTAGATCTTTTTGTCTTTAATTGTAAAACGAACAAATTATTTAAATTTCTAATTGGCAATTGCCTTTTAAAGGAGAATTGTCAATATCTATGAATATTTTAGAAACTTGGTCTCTATAAGGTTTATTAGGGCAGTTTTATAGGCCAGGGCAAACTCACCATCACGCATTCACGGGTTTTTCCTCAACAAACAAATTTAGCATCTGATTTCGCGCATAATTAGCTTTAACTTGAGCTATTGCATCTCAGTCTGATCTAGAAGAATACTTTAAATAATCGATCCGTTTGTGATTGTTAACAAAATTAGATATTGGACTTTCCTGATATTGGTGAGAAATTATTTGTTTACCATTATTCAACGTCACTCCATTTGCTTTGAGTTTTGCAACGCCTTCCATTTTGTCGCGCGATTTTTCATACTCAGCATCAGACCTGCACTCGCAACCGAAGTAATAATTCGATCATAAACATAACAATTCATTTGTCGAAACAAAGATTCAAGATGCAACAGATGTTTAACAAAACTGAAGCCAGCAGATAGCGCCAAAATAGAAGTTTATAATTTAAACTAAAAAACTTAACCAATAAAATTAAAACATAGTAAGCTTCCATAAAGTTTTGTTACTGCTTAAAAAAAGCATTATTGATTTCTCTCCCGATTTTATTTTTCTAGATATTCAATGCACAGTATTGCATTGCTGCTTGCTTGCCTTACACCCAACAGCAAATGGATTTAGATTGCACCATTACACCAGGAATGTTTGCAAGGAATTCTATCGTTTATCCAATAAAAAGTATTTATAATAAACCAAACAGATTAATAATCTCACCCAGCTAATTTTAGATACTTTCTAATTCCAATTAATCATCGTTTAATTTGCCGCGTCTATTATAGCCAGTGCTAAATGTTTTTAGACTTTTGTAGCAACGGAACCGGCGAGTTTCATTGATTCTTCTTTGGGTGTAAGCACCACCTTCATATCTCATGAAATTCTACAAAAGGATTTCACATTGCCCTGGATTGTTTTGGGCACAGTCTAAAGCCTTCTAAAACTGCGAATCAACAGTGCTAGCACTAGAGGCTACCAAAATGTTTGAATATTCACTAGGTTCAATTAAACGGGGAATTAGGAAATCCTATTTCTCACATAATTACACACCGACAGATGCAATCATTTTTTTAACTTATCGTTGCACGAGCCGCTGTAGCGCGTGCAATATGTGGCAACGCCCTGTTGATCCCAGTAGTGAATTATCTTGGACGGAATGGAAACCGATTCTACAAAACCTCAAACACAATAACATAAAGAATATCGAATTGTTCGGCGGCGACGCCCTACTTAGAAAAGAGCTTTTACTGAATATGATCAGCTTTTGCGATCAAAATAACATAGGAACTTTTTTTCCCACAAACTCAAGCAGCCTAACTGATAAAACAATACAAGCACTCGTTGATGCAGGCCTTGGCACTATTTACCTGTCGTTTGATGAAGTACCAGAATTGGATGGAAGTATACGAGGCGTGAAACGACATTATGAACGTGTCATAAAAAGCATTGAAAAAATTAGACACTATCGGGGTTCTTCTACCAAACCGCGTATTTCATGTATTACCACTGTATCGCCATTAAATTATGCTTTTTTAAAAAATCTGACTCAAACCATATATGATGCTGGAGCGGACGAGCATATGATTCGTGGAATGAGTGAATTTACATCCGAACTTGTTGACAAGACCAATGTGCAAGGCATTAAGCCGTCACCGTACTTTATGTCAACAACAAAGGGCTCGCATGCGTTCACAGATGCGCAGGCCGAGGAGTTTCTTAAAATTCTTGATGACATCTGGTTGACGCGCCACCGCTTTTTTCCCATGAGCATTGATATGTGCAATTTGCGTGGTGTCGTCGACAAAGATCATCTAACAGACTTAAGTTATCCGTATCAGTCTTGCGTATTTGCCACAACTCAGGTTGTTATATCACCTTATGGTAACGTGTTACCTTGTTTATATTTCAAGAATTACCATTTGGGAAACTTGACTCGTAATGACTTAAAAGTAATTTGGGGAAACCAGACGCATCGTCTATTTTGCACTCAACAACAATCCAATAAAATTCCGTTATGTGATAAATGCAGTATTAAATTTTATCACAAACCTTTTCTTCCAACAGTTCATGAAGTACTAAGAAATGGATTGGAAAAAATGATACATATTTCCAAAACTCATTAGTCTATCGACCAATTATTAGTGATGTATAATCCGATGCAATCTTATATTATCAATACAATCGAAGAGTTTGAGGCAATGAACAACCATTGGAAAGCATTATTTTCAATTGATGATCAAAACCCGCTTCCGTTGTGTTTTGAGTGGTTGTATAGCTGGTGGAAAGTTTTCAAATCAGATAAACAATTACATATTATATGCGTATACGAAAACGGACATGCGATTGCAATTGCACCCATGATGCGAGAAGAGATAAGTTATCGAGGGTTTAAGGTTGACTGCATTAAACTAATGGCAAACGGTCATTCCCCTTTTTGTGGCATTATTTATCGTAGCAATTTAACGTTTGCGAAAAAATATTCGGCTCTAGAATGTATTATAAACGCTTGTAAAAGTGACTTACTTATTTTTAACAAAATTGCAAAAGATAGTCTTACTTACGAAATGCTAAAACATATGGATCTACCCATGGGTTTTCATCGAGGTACAAAACCTAGTCTATTAACCCCCTTCATTCATACCAGTGGCGACTGGGATTTATTTTTCCAAAACAGACCAAGACGATTTCGAAAAAATATTCACAACAAAATAAATCGAATTATCAAAGCAAAGGATTTTTCAGTAACTGAATACAAAATACACTCCAGTTCGGACCCAATTTTTGAAGAAATAATTGATGTATCAAAAAACAGTTGGAAATATCAACTAGAATCCGATCTTAGTTCCAAGCCTGAAAGCAAAGATTTTATAGCATCCTTAATCGATCAATTTGGTCCCGACGGCGCCATTCATATTTGGATATTGCGCAAACATGGCAAAGCGATTGCTTTTGAGCTTCAAGTTCATTTTAATGGTGTAGCCTATCCTATTCGTGCAGATTTTGACGACCACTATCGACAGTTTTCTCCCGGATCAGTTTTAGAATATGAGGCAATTAAAGCATTATTCAATAATGAATCAATCCAGTTTTATAATAGTTGTGCTGATAATTATTGGTACCTTCACAACTGGACAAATGAAATCAGAGAACGGGTAACTTTTGAAATCTTCCCCAAAACTAGTAAATCACTATTATTATACGTTGTGGAACACATCGGTATTCGATATTTGCGAGAGCTAAAAATGTTAGTAATCAAGATTTTCAATAAAGATGAAACTCAATTTGCAACTTCGGAACACAAATAACATGCTATTCTGTCGGAAGAAATCTTTATCACCTTTGCAAACGAAACAACACACAAAAAGAAAACCTAGGGTGCTTGTTGTTGTTAGCAATGATAAATCCGACTTGTATTTTGCAAATTGCTTAATTCAATCAGCCAATGTTGTGGCAGTGGTGGTTGAAAACCAGATTGAAGCGAAAACTGTTGAATTCCACATACAAAAAATCATTCGATTATTAAAAACACCAACCGTGCTAATAAGAAAAATTCCTGGAAAGATTGTACATGCGTATCGCCGCAAATTTGCTATCTACCATCAAGATGCATACAAAACTGATTTTGGCGAGTATGGTTACAGACTTTTTACTAAACCGGGATGTGAAGTTTTGCATACACAAGGGGTTAACGATATTAACGAATTTGAAAACGTTGAATGGATTGAAGAACAAAACCCCGATTTAATCGCTGTCTGCGGCGCTTCCATTTTTAAACATAAACTGCTTTCCATACCACTACATGGTGTTCTCAATTTACATGGTGGTTTATCGCAGAAGTACCGTGGCTTGTTCACAACCGATTGGGCTATTTATAATAATGAACCAGAATATATTGGTGCTACCGTCCATTTTATGTCTAGCGGGATTGACGATGGAGATGTTATTTACCAAGGCCGTCCGACGATTGAAGAAGCGGATAATCCTAATAGCTTGTATGTTAAAGTAGTCAAACTTGGGGTAAAAATGATGCTTCAGGCAATTAAGGACATCGAGAATAATAGCGTCCATACCGTTCCTTTAAAAACTAAAGGTAAACTCTATCTGGGTGATTATTACGGCCCCCACTATTTAAACAAAACCTGGAAATACTACCAGCAAGGTCTCATTCGCAATTATTGTCGTAATAAATTGCAACGAGATAAGGCTGTAATAAAAAAATTATTGGTGCCATTTAAGGCCACCGATTAGTATTTGACTTCTTTCTTTCTCGCGACAGCTAACCAATCGTCTTGCTAAATTAATCAACAATGACTTTTTCCACAAATTACAAAAACGAAACCACGCTTCCTTCCTCATATAACAGATTTGAGTTTAGTTTATTCAAAATAGAATAATAGCAATAACCCTAGTCAAGATTTTGATTTCATCATATTCTAGTTAATCTTGCTGTCGTTATTTATAATTGGTGATGTGTTTTGCACTTTTTTACAGATACCATGCAAGACTTGTCAATTTCTCACTAATCTGCCATAACTGTAGTGATGCCTTATCGTCAGTGGCCCAAGGTTTGGCTGCGACCTTTCTGCAATTTTTAAAATAACTACCTGTTACACCACCTAACTCATCCGATGTACATACATAAATAGAAGTTTCAGCGCCTTGTTCTGCTGTCTGCAGAAACGGATTCATAAACATCGCAAACAAGTTGGTTACCCATCCATTCTGCATGCCCAATCCTGTTTTGATGCCAAATCCACCAGGATGAAGTGCATTCGCGGTTACACCAGTGCCCCTCAAGCGTTTAGCTAATTCTTGGTTAAAAAGAATATTTGCTAATTTTGAATGACCATAGGTCTTAAACGTTTTGAATTTTTTTTCAAATTTCAAATCATTAAAGTTGATTGAGTTGCAAAACCAATGAGCGTCTGATGCAATATTCACAATACGTGCGGGCGCACTGGCTTTAATACGATCCAATAACAAGTTTGTTAATAGAAAATGTGCAAGATGATTTACAGCAAACATTTCTTCATTATTATCCACTGTCAATTTTTGTTTTATATTAAAAACACCCGCATTATTCAACAATAGATGGAGGGGCCGGTCATGCTCCAGAAAAGTGTGCGCCACATTTCTCACCTGATTTAAAGATGACAAATCTCCATGCAACAAATGAATATTGTCATTGCCGCTTTGTTGAATGATATTTTCGACCGTGTGCTCACCTTTTTCACGATTACGGCATAGCAGCCATAGTTCAGCGCCCATTCTTGCAAATGAACTCGCACAAATTCGACCAATGCCGCTGCTAGCCCCCGTTATCAAACATACCTTGTCCTTAAGATTGTGTTGCAATGTATCACCTTTACATAATTAAATGGGTTTTTGAGTAGTGTTGTGATGACTCCACGTCAATGCCAATCATGAAATCAATAAAAGTACGATCACAATGATCCTTACAAAAAACATATCCTTCATATATCAGCCACCAAACTGCATAGTAAAACGAATACTTAAATTAGCTTCAACAATAGTTGCCTACCGATTTAGGCAATAGTTTAACATTGTAGTAAAATGAGCATTAGAAACTGAATTTTTTTCGATCTTCCAGCGAAAAACATAAGCGTTTTGCTTATTCGGTTTCAGTTGAAAAAACAGCATTGTTTTTCAGTCAACATTCCTGGTACAAACGGGTCATGCACATCCCTGAAAGCATATAGAAATCAGAAAATCCGCTGCAATGAAAGTTGTGATTGCATATCAAAGTCCTTGTTCTTGACAATCATATACAGTTGCATAACTGTTTTCATTCACCTAGGTTAATTTTTTAGAATAAATTGAGAATTTATAGATTTGGTTAAAAATGTAGCTAAGCCTTTTCGGCAAGTCTTTTGCGAATTCGACTTAGAGACTGAGGTTTAATGCCCAGGTAACTGGCGAGATGATATTGAGAAATTCTTGTCAATAGCACTGACTTTTGATTTAGCATTTCTACATAATGTGCTTCAGGCGAAAGACTGTGAAATCTATCCCAAGCTATTTGGCGCTTAGCCATAATATCTTCATTTATCTTATTACACATTAATGCCAGTTTGGGGTATTTTTTTGTAAACTGTTGGGTTCGTTCATGGCTTCCAATGGAAAAGCTACAATCCTCCAAACATTCAATATAGTATGCCGATGGTGTATTATTGATATAACTGACCGGAATAATTAAATCATTCTCAATAAAAAACGCTGTATTTTTTTCTTCAGCGTCTGTTACATAATAACTGCGGACACATCCCTGCAACACCAAATAACTGTTTTTAGCTACCTGGCCCTCGGATAGCAGAATAGTCCCTTTTGAATATGTCTGAATAATGCATTGCTCTCTGATGATATTGATTTCTTCATCAGTGAAACTGGCATAGTTTGATAAAAATTGAATTAATTTATTAACCATTATGCTGTTATTCTTACATGCTTACCCTAGTTTTTACATCTTAAGAAATATCATTCGGCTATGATCTCGAACAAATATAATGCCCCACAAAGCGCTTATTGAAATTCTAAAGTCAGTGCTCTAAACAAGCAACATCCAAGAAAGTATCAACCTAAATATAGCAAAAAACTCCCAGTCCGCCCCTGAAAACATCATAAGCCAGCGCTAAGGGTTCATCGTATTGTTTTAATACTGAAAGGAACCAACGCTAGTGCAGAACCTATAATTAATATACATAGCGCTGCGCTAATAATCCGACTTTCATTTGTTGATACTTCAAGTTAAGCATCTTGGGCTTTTCTGACAGATACGGATAATATCAGGCTTAGCATCCCAGTAAGCATACCTAGAATGTATAATCCGCCAACAATTCTCGGCGTATTTATTGTTCGATTTCATATGGAAAACTCCCTCGCGCTGAATATCACTGTTATAATAATTCATCATAATCTTTCTATATTATACTAATCGATATACAAACTTTCAAAGCTGAAAAATTGCACATCTTCGCTGTAAAGCTATTGTTTTTGACGATGCTGAATGTTAGTTACCGTCGTAGATATGCAACAGTTTTTTTGAAAATTAGTCAAAAATATTTTTTTAGTTAACCTATGCAACAACAACTGTTATTCTAACATCTCCAGTAAAGAGGAATCGTCTATGGAAGTTTGTCAGCACCGGCAAAGCAATAAATTTGCAATTAATTACAGGTTGGTACTAATTATTATTATATTGTTTATTGTTGCTGCATGTGCAAGTGAACACAAACCAGAAACGCCGGATAAAGTTGATGATACACAAATTGATCCTCAAAAAGAGAAAGAAGTTGTTGAGCTTCAACATCATTATTCTCTATCGCTAAGTACCAATCAAACGAATGTATCTGTATACGAAACGATAGTTCTCACCTCTAGTAAAATATTAGATGCCTCTATTATTAACGAAAATAATTTTTACTTACGTAGCATGGACACCATCATTGAGTCCACATTTTCGTTCACTGAAACCACCATCACACTAAAACCGACGCACACACTGCAACCATTAAGCGACTATACGCTTTTTATTTCTAAAGACATCATCGCTTATATCATTGGTTCGTCTGATTTTGATATCACTTTAAATTTTCATACTGCAGCTCTGGACCTACCGCCTTTGTTTGATCGCTGGAAGTCAAACATGGTGAGTTTTGGAGAAAATGTAGCCACCTATATTATAAATGATGATAATCCACGCGATTTTCTACTAGACGCTTTTTATTACGATGCTCAATATGTTTTTTATCAAATTGGTGAATTTACGGGGGACACTGACAAATGGAATGCATACGCTATTAAGGCCGGGCAACAATATGAAAGCCGTTATCTCACACCAAATAATTATAAAATCGCAGGCTATTGGCGTTTCCCCCATGGCATTTATGAACAATGGAAACGCAGCGGGGAAGTAACACTAGCAAACAGATTAAAACAACTACGCGATGGACCTGCTTATTCTGATCCATTGACCAATGGCTATGCAAATACTTGGTATTCACAACGGGTATCAAGAGAAATCGCGTATGCCATAGAAAGCAATATTTTGGCGGAAAAAGCCGGTGTTCCACGCGATCAGGCTCGCTTAGATGTGTATATCGATATGGCGTTGCAACATATTGACTCATGGGTTTCAGGAAACTGGATCACTACTAACGAAGATGATCAGTACGTCAAACCTTTTATGACGGGCCTTACGGCAGGCGCACTCATAGAATATTATGAACACCTGCTATCAAATGGTGAAGCAAATACACGCACTGAAGCGATAATCCCCGCTATCAAAAGCATTGCTGACTGGACTTGGGAGAACATGTGGGTGCCTGACATGGGTGGCCGTTCACCGCAACTTAATGATCAGGGTGGGACCGGTTATGGCGCTTTTGTTTACATGTCAAAACAAGTCGCAGGCAAAGGTGGCCCAAACCCCGCGCCCGATTTAAATTTGTTAATCGCTCCCCACTACGCTTGGTTATACTTAAAGACCTGTGAGCAAACTTATAAGGAAAAAGCCGATTTAATTTTCGCTGGCGGGGTGCAGTTCGCTTATTTAGGCTGGGGCAAACAATTCAATCAAAATTACCGAAAAAGTTTTAAATTTCTTCAATGGCGCGAGGCCGGAAATAAAAACTGTTCTTAGGTGTTCTTCGCTTGTGAACCTGATGGCGTATACCTCAACACCCAGCAAATTGAGGATGTAATGTAAAAACTGCTTATCTTACTTCTACTAATTCCTGATCATTATGTTCGTTGCCTATCATCAATTTTTTTCAAGACCTTCAAGTTAACTAATTTTGAAAAACAGAGGCAAAACAAACACAACATACAAGCTAATTAACAATACACCAATAAGATTCAAGGCCAATCCTGCTCTAGCCATTTGCGCGATGGTTAGTGCACGACTGGCAAATACAATCGCATTTGGTGGTGTAGCTACTGGTAGCATAAATGCAAACGAGGCAGATATCGCAACTGCCACCATGGTAAACAAGGGGTGAATGTGCATAGCCATAGCCATTGCTCCCATCACGGGAATGAACAACGATGCAGTTGCGGTATTTGAAGTCACTTCGGTTAAGAAAACAATCAACAAGGTGATCATGAGGATTAGAAATAGATAGTGCATACCCTCAAGTGAACTTAATTGCTGCGCGATCCATTGACTCAAACCTGATTCACTAAACCCTTGAGCAAGCGCGAAACCACCACCAAAAAGAATAATAATGTCCCATGGAATTTTAACGGCTGTTTGCCAGTCGAGTAGCGGTCCTTTCTCTGCTTGGCCTGCAGGAATTATAAAAAGCAAAATAACACCAGCAATCGCAATACTGGCATCACTAAATACTTTGAGAAATGCAAAATCGAATAAGCCACGCGTTACCCAAGCGACTACCACCAAGGTAAATACCAGCAACACGCGTTGTTCTGCTGTGCTCATTGACCCTAGCGCCGATAACTGTTGTTGAATTGCTTGCTCGGCTTTTGAAGATTTTGCGGTTGATATTTTCACAAAACGTTGTGACAAATACCACCAAGCGATACCTAACATAACAAGTGATAACGGCAAGGCAAATATCATCCAATCAAGAAAACCAATTGTAATTCCATGATTTTTCTCTACCACACCCGCTAGTATTGCATTTGGTGGTGTTCCAATGAGTGTCGCAACACCACCAATCGAAGCAGCATAGGCTATGCCCAACATTAGTGCCGTTGCAAAACCAGTAGTAGCTTGATACTTGGTTGGTTTTGTATTTTCTGACTGTGTTAAAACTGCTAAAGCAATCGTCAACATCATCATTGTTGCAGCAGTATTACTAATCCACATTGATAGAAACGCCGTGGCAAGCATAAATCCCAGCAGAATACGTTGTGGTGTATCGCCTAATAAATTAATCGTATGTAATGCAATTCGCTTATGTAAATTCCATTTTTCAATACAAACTGCAAGCATAAACCCACCCATAAACAAAAAGATCATATGATTTCCATAAGCTAGTGTTGTATCTTGGGTGCTCATTATGCCAAGCAAAGGATACAAAATAATCGGCAACAATGCAGTGACAGCGATGGGTAACGCTTCACTAATCCACCATGTCGCCATGAGCACTGCAGTGGCCGCAACAGCCATGCTAGATTCCGACATGCCTGACGGTATAGGCATTACTAATAAGACCATGAAAAAACACAGTCCACTCATGAGACCAATTTTTTTAGCATTCATATTTGATTTTTTTCAAGTTTGAGAACCGAAGTAAATAGCTATCGTTTTCGAATTATACAGTCCTAATAGTAGATTATAGCTGTGAAAATTTACTTTAGTAGTCGTGAGCGGTAAAATCATGCAAACGGCCGAAACTGCGCTAGTCATTCTAAAATGCTATTTCTTCTATGTGTCCAGATAATTTATTCGTATTCAAGAAAATCCATAAACAAAGTTAATTGCTTTATATCGACGGACGCAGACTTTTAAAAAATAGTTGACTTGAATATCAGCACCTAATCAATGTCAATGACGCTATCAACCACCCGCATCGAACGTTAATATGCCATATTATTAAGAATTCTACCTCACATCCACTCTTTGATCTGTTTTTTTTGTCGTTTTGACAACTATTTTTCGTTTTCCTTTTAAGGCTTTCTAGAGGACAATCACCCACCTTTTACTTTTGTGTCAAAACATTTGCATTTAGAATCCACCACCGACTCACAAAGCTTCGAGTCCAATTACTCCGAAATTGCCCTTGCCTTACACAAGCAAGGTTATATCGTACAAACATTTCCATTACCTCCTCATTTACCCGAAGCCTTATTGTTAGCACTGAAACAACACTATTTTGATGAATTAGCGCCCGCAGGGATAGGGCGTGAGGATCAATATCAGCATAACCCATTTGTTCGTAGCGATCGAATATATTGGATTGATCAACACTGTCATGCGACAAAAGAATACTTAAGTTGGGTCGATGGTTTAAGACGTTTTTTAAATCGAGAATTATTTCTGGGTTTACGCCAATTTGAGTGTCATTATGCGCACTATGCACCGGGCGATTATTACAAACGCCATGTTGATGCCTTTAAGGGTGAACAAAACCGTAAGATTACTATCATTCTTTATCTCAATCCCGGCTGGCAATGCGAGCTGGGTGGTGAGTTAATCGTTTATGATGGCGATTCACAAAATCCTTTAATTAAAATTTCTCCTACCTTTGGAAAAATGGTAGTTTTTATCAGCGATGAATTCCCCCACGAAGTCTTAGCAGCGAAGGTAAACCGTTATAGTTTAACGGGTTGGTTGAGACAAGATGGCACCTAGGTTTTCTGTTTCTAAATTTCTACACAAACAACTCACTCGGAAACACGCAACTAGCAAATGAATTTTTTTCAATTGCGTCCACAATGAAATTTCTCAAGGTAAGAAATACTCATTAAACACACTTGCAGATAAGCTGCCTATTTTCGGATAAGTTATCATTCGTCACTTATGACTTTTGTTCTTCAATAATAATTTCTTTTCTTCCTCTGTCTCAAAAACACAACAGCATTGAAGCCAGTTTTTTGCATTTAATCTATATGTTCATTCCGAACAAACCTTACGCTGTTTGAACAATGCTTCGACGATTATAGGTGTCGATTAAAAAAAAATAGAAAAATATTTTATATTTCTTTGGAAACTATTATTTTTTAACTATGCTAGTTGAGAATTATTTACAGTAAGCCATGTATCTGCGCACTGGCTATAAATCAAGCAAAGAAAGATTAACGCTTGCGAATGAATAATTGAGTCAAAAATCTTTTTAATGCAATTAATAGATCAATAAACAGACCATTACTTTCTATTATTTAGCATTTTCATAGTGATCGATAATATTGCTTATAGAATGATTTATTTTCTTTTCAGAAAACTAAATGTAGGAGACAGGAGTCAATGTTAAAACATAAATGGATTTACACTTTATTTGTATATGGAACTATTTTTTCAATCTGTACACTTCCAGTTCAAGCGGATGATGATGACGATGAAAACAGACCGCAAGTGAGAGAGTATTGGGTTAGCGCAAAAAAAGTGAATTGGGACTATGCACCATCGGGTATTAACAAAATCAAACCTGACGAAGGATTAGGTCCATGGGGTGCAACCACACAATATACTAAATACCGTTATTTTGCACATAGTAAAAACTTTGCCCGTGAACTTCCTCAAGCCCAGCATCGTGGAATACTGGGACCAGAATTGCGCGCGGTAGAAGGTGATACGATAAAAATACATTTCCGTAATGATGCGGATAAACCGCTGACGATGCATCCACACGGTGTTCGTTACACGCCGCAACATGATGGGGCTGATTATGCACTCTCGGGCCAAGCAGGCGCAAAGGTTTTACCTGGCCAAACCCATACGTATATCTGGCATGCGGATAAAGATGCCTCGCCTGGGCCGAATGATGAGAGTTCAATTGTCTGGGCCTATCATTCCCACGTTGACTCCGTAACAGAAATCTACGACGGACTAATCGGAACAATTGTTATTACGAAAGCAGGCATGCAACGTTCAAAATACGATCCTCGACCAAAGGATGTGGATAAAGAATTTTCAACGTTATTCATGGTGTTCAACGAAGAAGACGGCGAAGAAGGTGGCTTAATGCATGCGATGAATGGATATATTTTTGGTAACCTAGAAGGATACGTCGTCAATAAACATGATCGGGTACGTTGGTATCTTGTTGCTATGGGCACTGAAGTGGATCTGCATACCGCTCACTGGCATGGGCAAACAGTGCTGGATCAAGGACGGCGCACCGATGTTGTTGAATTGCTGCCGACGAGTATGAAAACCGTTACCATGAAAGCATCGAATCCAGGAACTTGGCTTTATCATTGCCACGTCACCGATCATATTACTGCCGGTATGATGGCACGTTGGACTGTCTTACCTTAAATCTGAGAATGAGCGCCAGTTATTAGTGTCGACTCAACTGGCACTCTTTCTTTTGAATGTATAAAACAGAATTTATGTATGACTCTGCTTATAGGCGAATAATTAGAAAATAAATCTGTTTCCCTTTTTATTTTTTAATTGGCACCAAGTGCCTCATTATTAATTTCACCCTCGGGTGAAGTGCCTACACCATTACCCGCACCTGCAACACTGATGTTGTTGCCTGATAATTCTAGCGCACCCACATTACCATTGGTGAGGGCAATACCAAGACTGGCCCCACCTTCCCCGCGAGGCGCACTTGCAAATCCTTGACCTGCATCACCACCACGACCGGCGTGGATAGAATTATTTCGAATAATAAAGCTGAAAGTATTTTGATTTCCGATTCGATGCAGCACAACTCCAGCCGAAGGTCCGCCGCCGCCGCCTGCACCGCCACCACCGGTACCACCATCACCGCCGGTACCACCACGTCCACCACGAGAAGTTCGATAACCGTCACCGGGTTCATCATATTGTTTG
>JAOUJM010000342.1 GCA_029883265.1 Gammaproteobacteria bacterium | reverse complement strand
AATAATGAAGCTGTTGATCAAGCACCTCGCCCTGTAACCATTGACGTTGCCAGTATGCATAGTCCGCATATTGGATCGGTAATGGGGGTAATGGGTTTTCGTCACCCGCTTGGTAGGCTTGATAGAGGGCTTTAAATTCTTGGAAAAAAATATCCATCGACCATCCATCGGCAGCGATTAAATGTATAGTAACGATTAATTTGTGGCGAGATGAGCTGTATCGCAATATGTTTATACGAATCATTAAGTCAGAACATAGATCAAACGGCTTTCTGAACTCTTGTTGAATATAATTCTGTGTATGCTTTGAAAATGATTTCGGTGGAAATTGTGATAAGTCCACAATAGGAGTGTCAACTTCAATATTCTCTTTAATTAATTGTACTGGCTCTGAATCAATCAATTCGATATTGTAGGTAGTGCGGAATATTTCGTGTCTCCGTATTATTGCTTCAAAAACACTTCTAAGCACCTCAACATCTAGTTCTCCATTCACATCAAATGAGTAGCACTCATTATAATGATGTGAATCTTCCTCAATTTGATCAATTAACCAAATTCGTCTTTGTGTGAAGGATAACGGTAAAGATATGTCGCTTCGTTTAACAGCTGTTATAGTATTGTTACCGGTCTTTTTCTGGATACTCTCAGAAAGAATACGAATTAGTTCTTCCTTGTTATGGATAATATGACTTGTTAACTCTTCAGTTAAATTATTATGAATATCCTTTGACTTCAATTTACCGTCTTCAACGAATAGATATATGTTTTCATTTACCAAGTTTTCCAGGAGATCAAGTGCCTTCACATTACCACTCCTTCGCTGTTACATTGATATTTTGTGTTTTCAAATTAGCGCTTTTAAAGGTGATGAACTGACTTCTAACTAAATCCGAAATTGCTGACATATCTCGAGCTTTAAATAGCTCGTTAACAGGTAGATTAATTTCGTAAGTGGAATTTATTTTATTAACAAATTTGATTGCGCTAAGAGAGTTTCCTCCAATGCTAAAAAAATTATCTTTCATCCCTACTCTCTTTGCATTCAATATTTCCTCTACAATCATGCAAACAGATTTATCAAATTCACTATCCGGCTCTACGTATTCGGAATAGCAATAATCTGTCTCATAGTTTACTAATGCTATTTTGTCGACTTTTCCATTCGGTGTAACCGGAAACGATTCTAAGCTAACGATTGCTGACGGAATCATGTAATTCGGTAATTTTTGCTCCAACCATTTCATTAGTGTTGATTGCAGCTTTACAGTAGATAAAGTGTTTATTGGGACAAAGTAAGCGACTAATTGTTTATTGAAACCGTCACTTTCTTTAACAACAACAGCGGACTCTCGAACATCATTGTGACTATTTAGTACATGCTCAATCTCACCGATTTCTATTCTGTGGCCACGTATTTTTATTTGTCCATCCAATCGAGATAAATACTCTATGCTGCCATTTGATAAATAGCGAACTAGATCACCCGTACGATAAAGTTTACTCCCCTTGTGAAAGGGGCTATCGATAAACTTTTCTTTTGTTAGATCAGGGTTGTTTAAATATCCTCTTGCAACACCATCTCCGCCAATTAATAATTCACCTGGCACACCAATAGGTTGCAAATGAAGAGAACTATTTACAACATAGAATTGCGTGTTAACAATTGGTTTACCAATCAGAACCCTATCACCACTCACTTCTCTTATTGCAGACCAAACAGTCGTCTCTGTTGGTCCATACATATTATAAATAGAAGCATTCGTGGCAGCGCGAATTTTATTGGCAAGATTTACATCCCACGCTTCGCCACCTATTAGGATTGTTCGTACTGAACTGAGATCAATCTCTTTGTTTTCTAGCAAAGCATGCAACATTGATGGAGTAGATTGAATTGAATCAATGCTCTCCTTCGCATGCTCCCAACTTATATCATTTGCAGTGTTCGAGGCGATTTCGCGAGTAAACTCTAAGTGTTTTCGAAGTTTTTCGTACTTATCTTTTGCTGTTTTTAAATAAGACAGATGTTTGAGAACAACATCTTCTTCTATTCCGAAATCGATCAAACAAGCTATTTCATTCACACCAAGCTGCTGCAGTTCATCCAGTCGATGTATTGCAGTATCGACTGTTCCAAAAAGTGCACCAGTACTATAAAACCTATTAAAAGCAATTTCCAAAATATTCGCTTGGTCAGCCTCTAGATCAAGTCCGCTTTCTGTCGCAATTGGTTTTACTAGATTAATTGAATTCTTCAAATATTCGATGAAGGGTTGTTTGACTGTTTGCTCTATTTGAATTGCATCGTCTCCAAGAAACGTGTGTAGCATCAACGATACAACACAAGTATCAGGGTCAAATCCATTTTGCTTCAGTGAATTTTTGTAAATAGCGATTTTATTTTCGAGTTCGTCAAGTGATTGCCCTAAAAGGTGGGTAAGAATATTGGCCCCTATTTTTCCTGCGTAGTCGAATGTATCTGGATTTCCCGCTGCTGTTATCCATATTTTTGGCATGCTTTGTATTGGTCTAGGAAATAACGATATCTTGACATTCTGGCCTAAGCCATTCTTACGACGCAAAGACAATCCGCGCCATAATTTTTTGAACTCTTCAATGCTATTTTTAAGGACATCATTCCTTATGTCATAATTATCAGGAGAAAGCACAAAGTCGTTTGGATGCCATCCAGAAGCAAAAGATAACCCAACTCGACCTCTTGATAAGTTGTCGACCATTGACCATTCTTCAGCAATTTGAATTGGATCATGTAATGGAAGCACCACACTACCAGAACGTAATTCTATATGGCTAGTACATGTGGACAATGCGGCAGCGGCAATTGATGGATTTGGAAATTGACCACCAAAGCGATGAAAGTGTCGTTCGGGCATCCAAACTGCAGAGAATTGGTTTTGGTCAGCATACTTTGCACCTTCTATTAGTAGTTTGAATTTGTCGCCTTCTTTTTTTTCATCAGCAGCAAAGTAGAATAAACTCAAATTGATTTTCTTAGGAACAGCTTTCCCTAGTTGCTGGCTTGATTTGTCGTGTTGAAGAATAACTTTTCGTGCAGAACATAGGTTCCATATAATTTCTAAAACAGAAATGTCAAAACTAATACTTGTTGTTGCCAACCATACAGACGAATTGGATATTCTATTTTTCGTTACAAAATATTCATTTAAACCAGCAAAGAAATTGAAAACATTTCTATGTTCAATCATTACTCCTTTTGGTCGACCGGTTGAGCCAGATGTATAGATGACATAGCATAGATCGGTTGGTTTGAATGAGGCCAGTTTTTGATTCTGATCACTAAGTTGACTATATCCTATTGACGTAGTTATATCTTCGATAATAGCAGCCTGACAATTCTCTAAACTCAAAATAGATGCCATGGTTTCGTTCGTTAGAAGTAATTTCAAGTTCGCGTCATGGATCATATAGTTTAATCGATCAAGTGGATAAACTGGATCCAATGGCACATAAGCTGCGCCAACTTTCAAGATAGCTAAGATACTTATGATCATATCAATCGATCGTGGTAAACAAATGCCGACTAGCGAATTAGCCTCTACACCTTGCTCTAATAAATAGTGTGCAAAACGATTTGCGTACCGATTTAGCTCGATATAGCTTAGACTTTGCGAGCCATGAACTAGTGCAATAGCCTTTGGGTGTTCCGCAACCTGTTTCTCGAATTGCGTGTGGACACCTTTCATAGTGGGTAAATTTTTAGATGGTGGTGCCCACGTTTCCTTCAATTTCCTAATTTCGATTTCAGAAAGAATCGATACATCAAAGATAGGTTTTTGAGGAGCAATTAACAAAGATGTTAAATACGTGCAAAAGTGATTTGATAGTCTTTTAATAGTATCTTTAGAAAAAATGTCTGAGTTATATTCCCATTTAAGATACAAGCCAGATAAAGTCTCCATCACATTGAGAGTTAGATCAAATTTGGCTATGTCATCTTGAATTTGGACCGTTGCTAGTTCTGTATCTGGTATATTAAGTGTTATTTCGTCGTTGTTATGCAAGGCCAACATAATTTGAAACAGCGGTGCATGACTTAAGCTGCGAGTAGGTTGGAGCTTGTCGACTAATAACTCAAAGGGGAGTTGTTGGTGAGCATAGGCATCCAGGGCTGTTTGTTTAGTTT
>JAOUJM010000092.1 GCA_029883265.1 Gammaproteobacteria bacterium | reverse complement strand
CAACACGTGGGAACCGTTTTAACTCTGCTTGCACTTCCCCTGTTTTAAAAGAGCCGGAGGTTGAAAATCTTTTTCAGCCCCCCGGCAACACGTGGGAAAGTAAATCTCTAATTTTTTTGCTCTTCTTTTTGATTCCCGTGTTTTAAAAACACCGGGAGATAAAAATCTATTTAACTCCCGGCAACACGTGGGAACCGTTTTAACTCTGCTTGCACTTCCCCTGTTTTAAAAGAGCCGGAGGTTGAAAATCTTTTTCAGCCCCACCGGCAACACGCGGGAAAGTAAATCTTAAAATTTTTACTCTTCTTTTTGATTCCCGTGTTTTAAAAACACCGGGAGATAAAAATCTATTTAACTCCCGGCAACACGTGAGAACCGTGGTCGCTAATACATAGCAATGCATTATGAATTACAAAAGTACAGTTTGAGTGGTAGTGTAGAATTTGTGAGCGCAGCAATAAACGCGTCAAAAAGTCGCACTAACCCTTAAGAGTTATGCAGTGATGGGTGGTTTTATTTCAGCAGGAAGTATTGCATTAACGAATTGATTATTCGCGATAGCGTGGCTAAAAGCATTAGCCGTATGATCAAAAGAATAATTAAGAATAGAATCGCCTAAGGTCACTGAGAAACCTGCGGTACAACCGCCGCCTTCCTGATCATAGCCTGTATCATCGGCCATAAAGTCGATATCAAGATCAAACTGATTTTGATGAAAAGCAGCCATTTTTTCGATCATCTGAACTTCTTCGGCACCGCGATTATCATCGTGGAACAAGCAGTCAATGGAAGCTTGCGCCATCGAGAATGGCAATAAGGCCACTAACACGATGATTGCATAGCTGATTAATCTTTTTGTAGATCGTCCCATTTCGGCTTTTTCTTTCCAAACTTTCCTGTTAATCGATTGGCCAGTGATGAATCATTCTTTGCAGGCTTTGTTTTCTGCGGCCCTTCATCATCAGATTTATAATTTATAGCAAACTCTCGGCCTTTCCACAAGGCGAATAGTGCTGGAATTAGAATCATCGACACCGCGGGCGCGGTAATCATACCACCGAGCATTGGCGCGGCTATTCGCCGCATGACTTCCGATCCAGTACCACCACCTAAAAGTATGGGCAGCAAGCCAGCAAGTATAACCGCTGCAGTCATCGCAATTGGACGCACACGCATGACTGCACCATAAATAATTGCGCGATGTAAACTTTTCATGTCGGTTGGTTTTAGCTCATTCATGGCTTGTTTTAAATAAACCAACATAATGACGCCAAATTCGGCTGAGACACCCGCTAGCGCAATAATACCGACGCCTACAGCGACGGAAAAATTATAACCCATGGCATAAATAATCCACAGGGCACCAACCAAGGCGAGCGGTACTGCGCCCATGACCATAAATGATTCTGTAAAATTTCTGAAATGAAAATACAAAAGCAACACAATGATTACAATGGTTAAGGGAACCACATAATACAAACGTTCTTTCGCCCGTAGCATATATTCATATTGCCCAGACCAACCAAGTTCGTACCCCGGTGGTAACTCCAGTTTTTCCAAAACCACTTTCTGTGCTTCTGCCACATAACTACCTAAATCCCGATCGCGAATATCAACAAATACCCAACCCGTGCGTCGCGCATCTTCACTCTTAATCATGCCCGGACCATCGACAATGGTAATATCTGCAACTTCACCCAAGTTGACGTCACGTCCGCTCGGGGTAATGATGGGAAGCCCTAAAAGTTTTTCAATAGAGTCTCTCACATGGCGAGGATAGCGAATATTGATTGGATAACGCTCCAATCCCTCGACAGTTTGCGCAATATTACGTCCACCTACAGCGCGGCCAACAACTTCGTGTATATCCGCAATATTAAGTCCATAGCGCGCGGCAACTTTGCGTCGAATATCCACATTGATATAACGCCCACCTGCTACACGTTCTGAGTATACCGATGCAGTACCGGGAATCTGCTTAACTATGGACTCTAGGTTTTGTCCGATCTCCTGGATCACATTTAAGTCGGGACCAAGAATTTTTATTCCCAAGGGAGTTTTAATACCTGTAGAAATCATGTCGATGCGTGTTTTAATTGGCATTACCCAAGCATTAGTCAAACCGGGTAACTTAACAATCGCATCCAGTTCTTTCTTGAGTTTGTCAGTGGTCATACCCTCACGCCATTCGCTGCGTGGTTTTAATTGGATCGTTGTTTCAATCATCGTCAGCGGTGCCGGGTCGGTGGCGGTTTCTGCACGCCCGACTTTGCCAAACACCGTACGAACTTCCGGAACAGTTTTAATTAGTCGGTCAGTTATTTGTAAAAGCTCTCCGGCTTTGCCGATTGACACACCAGTAAAGGTTGTCGGCATGTACATTAGATCACCTTCATCCAGTTCTGGCATAAACTCCGAACCTAAATTTGCCAAAGGGATATACGTCGACAATACAAATACAATTGCAACTAACACTGTCGCTTTTGGATGCTGTAAAACTTTTTTGATTACCGGCAAATAAAGTGTTACCAAAAGTCGATTCACCGGATTCTGATGTTCCGGTCGGATATTCCCGCGAATAAAATAACCCATGAGCACGGGTAATAATGTGATAGATAAACCCGCCGATGCTGCCATGGCATAGGTTTTAGTGTAAGCCAAGGGGGAAAATAATTTTCCTTCTTGTGCCTCAAGTGTGAATACTGGAAGAAAGCTCAACGTGATAATGAGTAAGGAGAAGAATAGTGCCGGACCGACTTCTTCTGCGGCCTTACACATACCTTCCCAGCGGTTCTTGGCTGTGATATTACCTTTCTCAATATGTTTATGCGCGTTCTCGATCATAACAATCGCGGCATCAACCATGGCGCCAATAGCAATCGCAATTCCTCCCAATGACATAATATTTGAATTAATGCCTTGGTAATACATCACTATATAAGACACCAAGATTCCAAGTGGAAGAATCACAATTGCAACAAAAGCGGATCGCAAATGGAATAAAAAGATCGCACACACCACGGCAACCACTAAAAATTCTTCGAGCAATTTAGTTGCAAGGGTTTCAACCGAACGTTTGATTAATGCGGAACGGTCATAGGTTTCGATTACTTCGATGCCTTCAGGTAAACCTTTTTTTAAGGTTTCCATTTTTTCTTTTACTGCATCGATCGTGGTTAAAGCATTTTCACCCCAACGCATGACCACTACGCCGCCAACCACCTCGCCTTCACCATTAAGTTCGGCGATACCACGACGCATCTGTGGCCCTAAACGCACTTCAGCCACATCACGCATAAGAATAGGTGTGCCGGATTTATTTACACCAAGCGGAATTAAACGTAAATCATCGAGATTCTGAATATAACCTTTTGCACGAATCATATATTCGGCTTCGGCCATCTCAATAACGGAGCCACCAACTTCCTGATTCGCTCGTTGTATAGCCATTTTAACTTTGTTCAAAGGAATGCGATAAGCGCGCAAACGGTCAGGGTCAACGACAACTTGGTATTGTTTAACCATACCACCGATTGTGGCGACTTCAGAAACCCCTGGAACCGTTTGCAGACCAAATTTTAAAAACCAATCTTGATAACTACGCAATTGCGCTAAATCATATTTACCACTGCGATCAACCAAGGCGTATTCATACACCCAGCCGACACCAGTCGCATCGGGGCCAAGCTCCGGTTTTGCCGATGGTGGCAATTGACCTGAGACCTGACTTAAATATTCCAGTACCCGTGAGCGTGCCCAATAAATGTCACGATCTTCTTCAAAAATGACATAAACATAAGAATCACCAAAAAATGAATAACCGCGCACGGCTGTAGTGCCGGGTACGGAAAGCATCGCGGTGGTGATAGGATAGGTGACTTGGTCTTCGACGACTTCAGGCGATTGGCCAGGAAAACTGGTTTTAATAATAACTTGTAAGTCGGAAAGATCAGGAATGGCATCAAGTGGCGTATTCTTTACTGAATAAACACCCCAGACTGCTAACAGTGTAGTAAAAATCAAGACCAAGGGTCGATTAAACACCGACCATCGGATAATTCCGGCAATCATTAACTAACGTCCCCACCCTCAGTTTTTATTATCAACAGCTTCGTATTCTGGTTCACCTGGCTTAAGACCAGGTGAACAGATTGAATTTTTTAACCGCCGCTAGCCATACGCATAAGCGCCGCGCGCATCGAGCTTTCTGAGTCGATTAGGAATTGACTAGAGACCACAACCTCTTGGCCTTCGTCCAAACCGCTAATGATTTCTACTTTGTCATCAGTTTCAATACCAATATGAACAACTGAAGGTTTAAAGCGACCTTCGCCTAATGAAGTAATCACCCGAGCCTGACTACCCGTGCGAATCACAGCTTCGCGTGGCACGGTCAGAACTTTACGTTTTGGCCGAGCAAATATACGTAAGTCCGCATACATATTAGGCTTCAAAGCTTCATCCACGTTATCAAAACGCAAACGTACTTTTAAGCTTCGAGTTTTTGGATCAAGTGTTGGATAAATAAAATCAACTTCACCCTCCCAAACTCGATCAGGCATAAAGGGTAATTTTGCTTCGGCTCTTTGGCCTTGCTTGACCCAATCCACTTGGCTTTCAAAAATATCAGCAACCAACCACACCGTGGATAAATCGGCCATACTAATCACGGGTTTGGATTTAGGTACAAACTGACCTTCACGAATATTTAAATCCGTAACCACACCATCTTGTGGCGCATAAATGCGTATCAACTGCTGCACACTTCGCTCTTCAGCAAGTTTTTCAATTTGTGCTTCCGACACACCTAATGCACGCAAACGTTCTTTGGAAGCGCGTATAATCAAACCATCACCGTTATCCAAGTCCATAGCCTGAACATATTCTTCTTGCGCGTTAACTAGTTTTGGCGCGTAAACTTCAAATAACAAATCACCTTGTTTAACCCGGTCGCCCACGGATTTAACCGTTAAACGCTCAACCCAGCCTTCGGTACGTAAGGACACGGTGCGGATTTTGTTTTCGTCATAAGTGATATAACCCAAGCTATCGATTTTACGATAAATCGTGCGGCGTTTAACTTGGTTGACACGCACCCCAAGACTACTAATAACTGTCGACGAAAGTTGCACTACACCTGCTTCACCATTCATTTCCACAGGCACCAAATCCATGCCACAAATGCCGCAAGTTGCATTGGGATCTTTACTTGTCACTTCAGGATGCATGGGACAGACATAGGTTGTGTCCATGTGTTTTTTCGCATGATCCACCGCCGTCTCTTTTGAGCGGTTTCCACTGACGGGAGACGCTTCTAAAATCGAAGGTGCATCTTCATGTTGGTGCGTATGATCATCATTATCCCTCGGCATCGCGGGAATAATTTCTGTCAACACTGAAGGTCGACCCACCTCACCGCCATTATTGCCATCTCCTAGGGCGGCAAAGGCCACCATTTGTTTGTCTGCGGAAAACATATAATAATTGACAGGTACTGCGACTAATAAAGCCACCACCGCCAACAACATTTTCTTTTGTGCTGAGGCGGAAAATTGCCAAGCGTTAGGCAAGGCAAATTCCTTTAGCCAACAACCAAATAACCAAAGTTTGTAATTCAATTTTCTAAGGCCCCCGTTATTCATGACGATGACTCCCCTGCTATATATTGCAGATCATAATGAGCTTTCGCCCGATCTGTTCTAATTTTTAATGCCTGTAAATTGTTGTTTAGCTCACCCAATCTTGCCTTCACCAATTCTGAAAAATCACTCACGCGACTTTGATAAGCTTTACGTGAGGTTTCAGAAAACTGTGCGGCCTGAAGCAAAACTGTTTTTTGGTAAAACTCCATACGCTCACCTAGGCGCACCCAGTTTGCGTACGAGGTGTCTAAAATCTGCTGCAATTCCCGGCGCTGATTATTTATCGCATCACTCGCCGCATTTAATTCATGTCCTCGGGCATTCAAACGTTTATCCTGGCGTTTGCTTGTAAAAAAAGGCATATCCATCGATACCATTGCTGATACAAAATCTGCGCGTGGCGTTTGCATTTCACCCATGGTGTTATAGCCACCGCGCCAACCGTAACTCACATCAAGCATAAAACTCGGCTTGTATTTCGCTTTTGCAATCGCAACCTTAGTTCGTGCCACACCAAGCTGTGCTTTCGCAACCGCGACTGATGGATGAAATTCAACATTTTTGCTCAATTCCTCAATCGGTGGCAATTCAGGTAACTGTGGAAACTCTGTACTCAGGGTATGCGTTTTCACTGATGCACCTATCCATTTTTCCATATTGGCAATTGCCGCTTCCCGTTGCTGCTCAATCATGGCCTCTCGATCTTGCAACATGCTTAATTCTAATTGCGCCCGAACCACATCTTGTTGTTTGCCACGCCCAGCTCGATATTGGAATTGCGTGATTTTCACTAATTGTGAAAACACTTCTTGGCTTTCTTTTACCAAGCGCTGTGAATGCGTGTAATAATACACATCCATCCAACCTTTCCGCACCATGCGTAAAACCATCAAAGCTCTTGTCATGGCTTGGGCTCGATGCACTTCGGCTTTTATTAAGCCTGCATCGTGTTTCAAATCCAGCAAACCCCAACTAGGTAACATTTGCTGCACGCCAATAACCATTTGCGTCATTGGCTCTTGGGTCAAACTAAAACCATCTAAAGGCAAATTCATAGCGCCTAGTTTTAATCGTGGGTCAGGCAAGGCTTGATCCGCAATTGCCTCCTCCATACTCGCAGCCACACCCGCCTGAAATTTGACTATCATCGGGTCTTTTTGCACTGCTACGGTTTCAGCGTCTTTAATAGTTAATTCAAGTGCCGCACCTGCGCCACTCCATAGCATAAAGACACTGGCCACCAATCGTGCTAGCCGCGAAACAGCTCTAGGAATCATATAGATACACCTACTTATTGTTATTTTCGAGCTATCAGCTAAATTACCTTATGAAATTTACAGCTTATAGATAAACTCGACCTGAATTCTCCTAGAACCAGCTAGTACACTGTTTTTAAACACGCCTAGACTGATCCCTGATTAACATACGAGAGTACAAATAGAGTTTTAAGTAGGGCTTAAAAATATAAAAACTGAAAGGCTAACAATAACCTTGTCGAATGATCAGGAATCCCCACATGAATTCACTATTTGTCATCTTGTTTGTCCACTCAGATCTGCGTCTAATGTGTTCAACGTTAAGTATAGTGCCTGAACGCTCAACTCGCTAGAAATCTGTGTCACCGTATCCAGAACCATCGGTGATTCTCTGGATTGAAGGCGAAAAATTAATTGGGTGTTAAGCTAAATAACCTAAAAAGAAACTCTATCCTTGAGCTTGCTCTCCAGGATAGTGAATAAAACAACAAGCACTAACGTGTAAGATATTACTACAGGTGAGTCGCGACAAACTCTTAGGGGATTTTGGGGGAAGGAGTAAACAATGTTATATGGGCCGTGTTTGAAACGCCACGCCATGCTCAGTGTCATCGTGGGAGCCATGGTATTTTCATCAACCAATAGTTTTGCGGTAGAAATTGATCCGCTACCACCTTCATTCTCCATATCCGATCCCATCAACAGTAATCCCTCTGCAGCGGGGACATTACCCAGAGAAGGTCGCACCTCTGAACCGAGCTTAATGCCTGCTTTACCGGTGGTTGATGAAGAAAAACCGCGCACTTCATCCGTGGGGGAAATCGATCATTCACAGCATAATACGGGACTTGGTGCACACTTGCATCACACTCATCAATTGGGAGACTGGATGTTTGAATACCGAACTAAAGCTAGTATTCATGAGGGCATTCTCGACAAAAGCACCCAGGTGTTAACCACGAGCTTAGTTGGTACCAATTTACCTTACTCATACGCTCCAACGAAAATGACCCGCACCACCCATATGGTCATGGGTATGTACGGTTTTTCAAACACGATATCGCTCATGGGAATGATGCACATCGTTCAAAATAATATGAGCATGGTCCGCCATGACCTCACTCAAGATATTAATCTACAAATGAGCACTCAAGGCTTGGGAGACACTTTTTTAGGTGTGATGTATCGTCCTATGTCATTCGCCATGTTTAATTTAATCGTAAGTGTACCTTCAGGTGCTGTGAATAAAGAAGTAACTGTCAACCAAAGCAAGTTTGTTGGCCCTTATGCCATGCAATTAGGTACTGGCACTTATGATTTTATGCCGTCAGCGAGCATTAGTTACAAACTTGGCGCTATCGGCATTAATGCCGAAGCCATGTATACCTATCACTTAGGTAAAAACAATCAGGATTGGGCTTTGGGTGATGAAATCAAAGCATCGACATGGATCAGCTATTCACCACTTAAATCCATAACTGCTAACGTGCGGCTTGATGTCAACCAATGGGCAAAAATCGAAGATACCGCACCCGGCATGACCAGCATGTCACCAAACTATGATCCGAAAAACACCGGCGGCATGAATACCAATATCTTCTTCAATGTCAGCGGCATGTTTTCTGGCGTAATGGCAGGTTTTGAATGGGGCATGCCGATTTATCAAAACTTCAAGGGCCCTCAGCTGAAAACCAAACAACAAATGACCTTATCATTGCAATATATGTTTTAAGGCCATTAGCAAATCAAAAATCCAAACGCGATGCCTGGTCATCGCGTTTTTTTGTAACTCACAACCAACAAAACCCCTAAAGCTATACCAATAAGCTTATTACTGTTAAAATCGAGCACAAATACAACAAGATGGTTAGGTTTCCTGTGGCTCGATTTTATTTATTTTGTTTTTTAGTGTTCATTTCCTATGCCGCCTATGCTCAATCCGTGAAAGAAGTATTGGTCATGCAAACCAAAGCCGCCTTAGAACAAGGCTGTGATGACTCCAGCTTCCAACAATGCATGCAAACCGAAGCTAAACAATGCAAAACCGCAGTGAATAGTGCGCTTGAATTGTGTGATCATTTAATGCAAGACGGTAGCTTTGAACAAGTCGAAACCAGTCTTGATACACATTGGCAATGCATGCAAGCGCAATTAACTCGTGCCTTAAACGTCAGCATTCAACACATGAATCATTGTGAAAAAATTTATCTGGCATCTGCTGAGAAAAAAACTGCACAAACCCCGCAATCCAGCGCTCCACCATCAGCCTATGCAGCTAAAATTGATCGACTGGATTTAGTCACCCTACCTATTTACCAACCTTCATCGGTATTGGTTCATATTTATGATCCTGCAGATCCTGCCTATCAAGCCTTGAGTATGGATGGCAGCACAAAACTCGGCAATGTATCTATCACGAGCAGTGACAGCGCACAACATATTGCTCAATTCTATCGCAAGCAACTCAGGGACTATAAAGAATACCCTACTCAAACCGGCATGGTATTTTTAAAAAACGGACCAAAAAGTTTCGACTTAGATAAAGACATTCTGCTTTATGCAACCACACCTCATGTCATGATTGAACAGGTAGATCCGCATAGCCCTTTAGCCACACCCGGCATGCAAACAGTGGTTGAAATTATGTATGAAAAAAACTGAACATTTTTCTAGCCTTCAGTCTTTCCAACCAACGTACAAAATAATCCTATGCAATAAAAACGATTCGCCATCAGCGGGCAGTTTAACTATTCAGATTTTTGCTTTAACAGAAAATGGAATTCGAAAATGTATCATGGCGTAGTATCCAGCGGCTTTCCATACACCGTGGTCGCTATAAAATTTTTGCGGCAAATAATAATCTTTTTTCACACCTGCTTCCAAAATAACATAGCGGTCAAATAAGGACAGCTTTAGGCTTGCCTCACCTCGAACACCCGGTCGAGCAAAAAAAGTGGAGTCTTTTATTTGCGTATCCTGATGATACATAACACTGGCTATCACACCACCGCCCAACCCAAAACTAATAGGGCCAAGCCCTAAATCAAACGATGGCAAGACACCCCAGGTGCCACCCCAGGCTTTGCGACGTCCGTCAAATGGATGCAAATAAAGCGTTTGCGGAACTGCGATATGCCCAACACTGACTTCACCTAACTTTCCTGCGGCTTTGCGAAACTTTTTTGGAATTTTATTTTTGTATTTTTTAATCGTTTCCTGACTCACTACAGCATTGATTGCCAGTTCAGTCGCAGACACATATAAATCCTGATGCTGATAGGCCTGCTCAAAGCGATAATCACTATAGCCTGCACCAATATTAATACGAATGGGAATTTTTTCTTTGCCTGCTGCAGCCGATGTGCAAAACAAAATTAGAAAAAAACCAACCATACGTTTAAACGAAACATGCGACATAAACCACCTCCCATAACTTTGACAAAAGTGTAGCGCAAAAAAAAGGGCCTGTTAAACAGGCCCTTTGATCACAGTGCGTGAACTCCTTATTTCACTTTTGGAGCCAATTCACCGCTTGTATAACGCGCCATCATGACTTCTAGTGATAAAGGTTTGATCTTGGAAGCGTGACCGGCACAACCGAAAGCTTCATAACGCGCTTTACAGATTTCTTTCATGCCTTTAGTTGATTCTTTC
This sequence comes from Gammaproteobacteria bacterium, assembly GCA_029883265.1. Lineage (GTDB taxonomy): Bacteria > Pseudomonadota > Gammaproteobacteria > S012-40 > S012-40 > JAOUJM01. Next base: position 5,578 of record JAOUJM010000092.1, on the reverse strand, counting down.
AAGAATTTACGTGGATCGAAATTAGCTTTGTTTTCTGCTAGGTGACGACGAATCGCACCAGTAGATGCCATACGTAAATCAGTGTCGATATTGACTTTACGTACACCATTTTTAATGCCTTCAACAATTTCTTCCACAGGTACGCCATAAGTTTGGCCCATATCACCGCCGTAGCTATTAATAATATCTAACCAGTCTTGTGGCACAGAGGAAGAACCGTGCATAACGAGGTGAGTGTTAGGAATACGCGCGTGAATTTCTTTAACACGCTGAATCGCTAGAATGTCGCCTGTCGGAGGACGAGTAAATTTATATGCGCCGTGGCTGGTACCAATCGCAATCGCCAACGCATCAACGCCGGTTTTCTTTACGAAGTCAGCAGCTTCTTCTGGATCAGTCAATAATTGCGACTCGTCCAATTTGCCTTCCGCGCCATGACCGTCTTCTTCGCCCATCTCACCAGTTTCGAGTGAACCCAAACAACCTAATTCACCTTCAACTGAAACACCACCAGCGTGAGCCATGTCAACAACAGTTTTAGTTACGTTAACATTGTACTCATAAGAGGAAGGCGTTTTCATATCGGCCATTAAAGAGCCGTCCATCATAACCGAGCTAAAACCCGATTGGATTGAACGCAAACAAACTGCTGGCTCGGAACCATGATCCTGATGCATAACAATAGGAATATGCGGATACATTTCAATCGCAGCAGAAATCAAATGACGCAAGAATGGTTCACCGGCATAACTACGTGCACCCGCTGAACCTTGCATGATTACCGGCGAGTCGACTTCATCAGCCGCTTGCATGATGGCATGCACTTGCTCCATGTTGTTTACGTTGAAGGCTGGTAAACCGAAATCATTTTCGGCCGCATAATCCAGCAATTGACGCAAAGAAATTAAAGCCATTGTGGTCTCCTATACTTTTACTATAAATAAAAAACAAAATAACAATAATGGTTTCGCCTGGTTTCCAAACAAAACCGGTTTAATCTACCGCCGCCAGTTCACCAACACGAACCACTTTCATCGCATTAGCACCACCGCGCACGCCTACTAAATCCCCTTTGGTGATAATCACCAGATCACCGTCCCGCACCGCACCACGACGCACTAATTCATCAACCGCATCTTTATTGACTTTATGATGATCCATGGTCTCAGGTGAAAAACTAATCGGATAAACCCCACGATACATAGTCACGCGACGTTGGGTATCCACATGACTGGACAATGCATAAATGGGTCGACCCGAACTGATTCGCGACATCCATAATGCTGAAGCACCCGACTCGGTCAAAGCCGCAATCGCTTTTACACCTAAGTGATTAGCCGTATACATAGCGGCCATTGCAATAGCTTCGTCGATGCGTTCGAACGCCGAATTAATACGATGATCTGAAACCCGTGCAATGCGTTGTTTTTCTGCTTCACGACAAATTCGATCCATAGCGGCGACGGCTGTATCAGGATATTTTCCAGCCGCAGTTTCAGCCGAAAGCATTACCGCATCGGTACCATCCAGCACTGCATTTGCAACATCGAATACTTCAGCGCGTGTAGGAATTGGATTATAAATCATGGACTCCATCATTTGCGTCGCTGTGATCACCACACGATTTTTAGTGCGCGCCAGACGAATTAATTCTTTTTGCACCGCCGGCAATTCTGCATCGCCAATTTCCACACCAAGATCGCCACGCGCAATCATGATGGCATCCGACTGATCAATAATTCCATCAATACAATGTAACGCTTCGGCACGTTCAATTTTCGAAACAATACCGGCTCTACCACCTGCTTTCTGCAATAATTCGCGTGCTTCGATGACATCTTCTGGTGTGCGTGGAAACGAGATGGCTAGATAGTCGGCTTCCAACTCAGCAGCGATTTTAATATCTGCACGATCTTTTTCGGTTAACGCAGGGGCAGATAAACCGCCGCCTTGCAAATTAATCCCTTTGCGATCGGATAAGGCACCACCAACTGTTACCTTGCAACGCACTTCTTGTACGTGAACATCTTCAACCCATAACACAATACGACCGTCATCGAGTAAAAGTGTATCACCCCGCTTAACATCATCAGGCAAACTTTTGTAAGCAATGCCAACACGTTCGTGATTACCAGCATCCGGGGCGCAAGCACCATCAAGAATGAAGGTTTCACCTTCGACTAACGTTATCGGACCATCTTTAAATCGCTCAATGCGAATTTTTGGTCCTTGTAAATCCATCAAAACGCCGATATGGCGACTATGGGCACGTGCTCGATCACGTACCATTTCTACACGTCGACGATGCTCATCGGCATGCCCATGAGAAAAATTTATCCGCACAACATCAACGCCCGCAGCAATAAGTTTATCCATTACTTTGGGGTCGTCTGTGGCAGGGCCTAATGTAGCTAAAATCTTTGTACGTCTGAGCATTGGCTCCTCAATCTTAAAAAATTCAGCCCGGGACTAACCCAGGCCAATATTATCCTTGTGCGCGCTCTTCTAAAATGGCAACTGCTGGAAGTTTTTTACCTTCCAAAAATTCCAAGAACGCACCACCACCGGTGGAAATATAAGAAACTTTATCCGAGATATTGTACTTTGAAACTGCCGCCAAAGTATCACCGCCACCCGCAATGGAAAACGCTGGACTTTCAGCAATAGCCATGGCGAGAGCTTCTGTGCCACCGCCAAACTGATCGAATTCGAATACACCGACCGGACCATTCCATACAATAGTACCTGCGCTTTTTAAAATCTCGGCGAATTGTTTTGATGTCTCGGGACCTACGTCAAAAATCATATCGTCGTCCGACGTATCCGCTACATTTTTTAATGTGGCCACTGCAGACTCAGAAAACTCTTTTCCGCAAACAACATCAACTGGCACAGGAATATCACCACCACGTTCCTTAGCTTCTTTTGTTAACTTCTGTGCAGTAGGAATTAAATCGTTTTCACAAAGTGATTTACCCACAGGATAACCCGCAGCAGCAATAAAGGTATTGGCAATACCACCACCAACAATTAACTGGTCAACCACTTTTGATAATGATTCAAGTACGGTTAGTTTAGTTGAAACTTTTGAACCACCCACAATCGCCACCATGGGACGCTTTGGATTATCCAAAGCTTTGCCCAAGGCATCAAGTTCGGCTGCTAACAAAGGTCCCGCACATGCAGTGGGCGCATATTTAGCAACACCATGAGTCGATGCTTGCGCACGATGCGCAGTACCAAAAGCATCCATCACGTAAACATCACACAGCGTTGCCATTTTTTTCGATAAATCGTCGTTATTCTTTTTCTCGCCGGCATTAAAACGCACATTTTCGCATAACACCACTTCGCCATCATTCAGTTCAACACCGTCTAACCAGTCTTTAACTAGTTTCACAGGTTTGCCTAGAAGATCAGACAAGTGAGCTGCAACGGGAGCGAGCGAGAATTTTTCTTCGTAAACACCTTCTTCTGGACGGCCTAAGTGAGACATTAACATCACCTTCGCGCCCGCTTCCATGGCATGTTTAATCGTAGGCAAAGACGCACGAATACGCGTATCATCGCCAACGACTCCATCTTTTAATGGCACATTCAAATCTTCACGAATTAGCACACGCTTACCCGCTAGATCGAGATCTGTCATTTTTAATACCGACATTTCTTACTCCTAAAGTTTAATGTTTGAAAATAATTTGCAAAATCGTCAACCCACTTTGCAAATGACTCTCTAAAACAGAAAAAGAGGGGATGCTCCCCTCTTTTTCCAAATTGCTACTTAGCGACGTGCTCGACCATACGAAGCATGTTGCAGGTGTAACCATATTCATTGTCATACCAAGAAACAACTTTAACGAAGGTTTTATCAAGCGCGATACCGGCTTCTTCATCAAACGTTGATGGCGCTGTGTTTCCACGAAAATCAGTCGAAACGACTTTCTCATTGGTATAACCCAATACACCTTTCAAATCACCTTCTGATGCAGCTTTCATTGCGGCACAGATTTGTTCGTAGCTCGCTTCTTTATCTAATTCAACCGTTAAGTCAACAACAGAAACATCTGAGGTTGGTACGCGAAACGCCATACCGGTTAATTTGCCATTCAACTCAGGCAACACCACGCCAACCGCTTTTGCGGCACCAGTTGATGAAGGAATGATATTCTCAAGAATACCACGACCACCGCGCCAGTCTTTCATTGAAGGACCGTCAACTGTTTTTTGCGTTGCAGTTGCGGCATGAACAGTCGTCATCAAGCCACGCTTAATACCAAAATTATCGTTTAATACTTTAGCCACTGGTGCTAAACAGTTTGTGGTGCAAGAGGCTGCAGAAATTATAGCTTGACCTGCATAAGTCTTGTGGTTAACACCATAAACAAACATTGGCGTTGCGTCTTTTGAAGGCGCTGACTGAACAACTTTTTTCGCACCAGCATCAATGTGCTTTTGACAAGTTTCTTCAGTCAAGAAAAAGCCTGTGCATTCAATCACAAGATCAGCACCGATTTCGTCCCATTTAAGATTGGCAGGATCGCGCTCTGCGGTTAAACGAATTTTGTTACCGTTCACGATCAAGTTGTTATTATCAACAGACACATCACCATCGAATAAACCGTGAACTGAGTCATGCTTAAGCATGTACGCAAGATAGTCAGGCTCTAACAAGTCATTGATACCCACCACTTGGATGTCCTTAAAATCTTTTGCGATTGCACGAAAAGCCATGCGGCCAATACGACCAAAGCCGTTTATGCCTACTTTAATTGCCATGTTTAACTTCTCCTAAAGGTATATAAAAAAATCATTTACCTCGCTGCCTTGAGCAACGAGGTTTTAATTTATTAAGACGCCAACACTTCGTTTACAGTATTCACGACATTCTCAACCGTGAAACCAAAGTGTTTAAACAACTCACCCGCAGGCGCTGATTCACCAAAACGATCCAAACCGATCACTTTACCGTTCAAACCAGCATATCGGTACCAGGAAGAGGTTACACCCGCTTCAACAACAACGCGTGCAGTCACACCTGCCGGTAAAACCGATTCTTTATAGGCAGCGTCTTGTGTTTCATAAGCATCAACACAAGGCATGGAAACCACACGAATGTTTTTACCTTTGCCTTCTAATGCTTTAGCGGCATCCATCGCGAGTGCCACTTCTGAACCGGTCGCAATTATGATTGCATCAGGTACGGCTTTGCTATCTTTCAAAATATAACCACCACGGGCTATGTTTGCGATTTGCATATCGCCACGAATTTGATGTGGTAAACCTTGGCGACTGAAAATCAAACTGCTAGGTCCGTTACGTTTTTCAATAGCACATTTCCAAGCCACAGCTGACTCAACCGCATCGCAAGGACGCCATACGGACATGTTTGGCAATAACCGTAGTGTTGCGGTTTGCTCAACCGGTTGGTGAGTAGGGCCGTCTTCACCCAAGCCAATAGAATCATGGGTGTAAACAAAAATACTTTGCACTTTCATCAATGCCGCCATACGCAACGCATTACGTGCATATTCGGAGAACATTAAGAACGTACCGCCAAATGGAATAAAACCACCATGCA
>JAOUJM010000341.1 GCA_029883265.1 Gammaproteobacteria bacterium | reverse complement strand
AGTTAGCAAAAATGCGTGGCAATTATGCTATTGCCATGTTGGATGTTGATCATTTCAAAAAGTTTAATGATAACTATGGACATGATGTAGGCGATCAAGTACTGCGTATGGTTGCCACAAAAATCAGTCAAGTCACAGGCGGCGGAAAAGCGTTTCGTTACGGAGGTGAAGAGTTTTCTATTTTATTTCCCGGCAAAACCGCTAAAGCTGCATTTCCGCACTTATCGACCGTTCGTGAAAATATCGATCAAAACCGTATGATTTTACGTGGCGATAATCGACCCAAAGAAAAACCTCAACACGCTTTACAACGGCTCAAACGCCACTGGCAAGAAGTACACATCACCATCAGTATTGGCGTAGCAAATAATGACAACGAATTAAGAACACCAGATGACGTAATAAAAGCTGCCGATAAAGCGCTTTATCGCGCCAAAGAGAAAGGCAGAAATCGCATTAGCCAATATGGGCTTGAGGCAACGTTAGCCCCTAAGCAAGATGATCATGGCCACTCTCACCAGCCCGTGTAGATATAAGACTAAGGTTTAATTGCATAGGCTAGTGGAAATTCTAAAATCTTTTCTTTATTGTTGTACTTTACATGAACATTAAGAATGTCCGTCTCCGGAGAGATTACCTTCAAGGCTCGACGATATACACCCGTATGCCCATCCTGAATGGCCTGAACCCATTTTCCTTGCTGGCCAATGCGGTACGAGACAAGTAAATCAAAAGCCCGTTTGTGTTCTCCACGATTTGCCACCAATAAAATTTCGATCATTCCTTTTGAGACAAAAGGTGGTCGTGTTTCAATATGGAAACTCAAATCTTCCCAATCAATCGTTTCAGACTGAGGCAAATCACTGTTACACCCAGCCATAATTAAAACTAGAAATCCAAAAATAACCTTCACTTTGAAGCTCCATTACGTTGCAAATAAGCTAAAAGTTCGCGCTCCTGATTCTTATTCATGGTTGGAAGTCCCCGTTGTTCACGATGTTTACGCATTCTCGGCAAGGTTTGAGTCCAATAAATGGCTTGTTTTGATGCTGGATCGGGATATACGTGACACTCATTACAAAATTCAAGCAGTAGATTTGCACCAGGACTATTCGGCTCAGGAATTTCTCGAGAGACCGAATTTACTTCTTGCTTTGAACAAGACATTAAAAATAAACAAGTTAACAACAACAAACGCATATATAATTCATTTCAAAGATTCTGAATTTTTTAGTTTTTGTTTTTCTTCTTTACGTTTGCGTAACACATGACGCAAATCCACAAAGTAATAAATAACAAAACTCATAATAACAACCCAAGCTACACCGGCGGGGATTCCCCAATCAAACCATGGGCGCTCATAACCCGGACGATTCCCCCAAAAAGGAAAAGTCAGACCAACCGCAACAATAAGCAATACAACAAAAACGGCGATAAACCAATATGGAATCGATACTTCCGAATCTTCCATGGTCTGCACTAACTCCCAGTCTTCAAGACCGCGTTTGTCTAATCGTTCCTGATTCGATGCATATCCATAATTGTCATTTCGTTCTTCACCCCACTTAGTTGATTGGGTGGGATTCACTTTTTCATCTTTGCGGTTTTCACTCGACATGATAGACCTCAACTCGAAACAAAATGTTGTAAGCGTTCAGAATGCTGCCAACCATTGGTTGACTCAGCAGTTATGAGAATAGTATGAAGGCCCGCTGCCATTTGGCTATTAATTTTCAGCTCAACATCATACCGACCAACAGAATTAAAAGATATTTTTTGCTTTGATAAACTATAGAATTGCGGGTCAATACCATCCACTCGTAAACTAACTTCACCCGGCTTATAAAGCTTTGAAGCCAAATTTATACGGTAAGTATAAATCTGCTCACCATGTGAATTATCCGCACGATAAACGGAAATATGATAAGGCTGGTAGGACAGTAAACCCCATACAAACAAACCTGACCCCACAAGAAAAAATGGTAAAACCGCAAACATACGATTACTTAATCGACTATTCATAAAACGGGAATTGTGCTCTACATTGCGCCGCTTGCCTAACTTAAAACTTAGCAGTCCTTTACTTTGTTTTTTTGCATGCAACTCATTACAAGCAACAATACACGCACCACAATTTGTACAGCTGTCATAAAAACTGGTCTTTGTTGGATCGATTTCCACCATACATGATTTAACACAATAATTACATTTTTCACAATCGTCAGAGCGGGTTTCGTCGTAATCGATATGTAGTGCATCTTTGGTTTTGAACAAATATTGCCACATGCGGTAAATACACATAAAACGACAAGCATAGTGTCGGACCACTGCAATATTGACGAATAGAATCACAGCAAACACCATATAAATCCAGTGCAGGGAACCCGCCAATCGATCGTCGTTTTGAAACGTAACAAACGACCAAACAGCTTCAGGAGGAAAGAAGTAAAAAAGAGGGATCAAACTCATGATCAAAGAAAGCAAAAGAAGCTTACCTGTCAAAAAAATCCAATTTAAAAATGAATTTTTATTAGAAGCGATTTTCGATTGAGATTGGCCTTCCCAATCAATAACCGCTCGCTTACCTAAATGTTTTGCGGTCCACGCATTTGCGATTCCTGAAACAGTGTTTTGAGGACATAGCCAACCACAAAATGCGGTACCAGCCATTGAATAGAAAAGCACTAATAAGCATGCTAACGATAACCATAAACCAAACACTAAAGAAAAATCAGAAAACCATACTTGGCGGCCTAAAACAATAAAACCAGACGAAACATCTATGCGGAAAATACCGAGTAATGGTATCAGGATTAAGCCAACAATCATGCCTATTTGGCTAAAATAACGTGCGTAACGCAAGGATAACCACGTTTTCTTGTAGCCCAATTTCGCTTGGAAGTTGACCGGATATTCAGGTGAGTTCATGCTCGTATTCTAACATGCAAATGGCCTAAAATACTGCCCTCAGTGACTTGTCTTTTATGGGTGAGTTAGTTATAGTGGCAGGCATCGCTTTTCTTGTTATTTGGGAAGCAATCAACCTTTTGGAGGGGAATAACAAATGGTTACTGAAATTGGACTTAACTTATTGATTCCTATTTCTGTTTTCTTATTCATAATTGTTGGCGCATACATGATGGCGGATTGGGCTTTCCAAGACGTTTTGAAACGCCGCAATAGCAAGTAAGATACAAAATAGCATCAATAAAAAACCCGCATAAAGCGGGTTTTTTATTGTCTGTTCATTTTGTCATACGGACTAAGTTCTATTATGTACTGTTTGATACGATTCGCTTCGGCCATGTTACTTGCCAAAATAGATAGTTCATATTTACGTTTTAATGCAGGGATGTGGTCAGAACGAACAGACAATACTCTTTCTAAGGCCTCTAGCTCGCTAAGTCCCTGTGTCCGCCGCGCTTCCTTCATCGATGCGAACAGTCCATCAGCGATAGCAAAACTTATCCAACGATCATTAGGATTCTTCTTGTAGGCTTGTTGTAGTAACACCGGCGCATTTACATCATTATTGAAATTCGCCAAAACGCTAGCATAATACAAATTATTAGCGTCATAGAAGGTATTCAAATGCTTTTTATCGTCATGCGATGACTCAAACCTAGCTATAAAACCCTGCTCCTCAATCCGTTGATTGAATAGGAATTCTAACAAATCGATCAAATCTAGTTTGCCTTCATAACGAATACGCGGTAATCGATACTCAATAATCGGCGACCACTCATCTTGAATAGCTACATCTTGATCAGTAATTTCTCCCCAGTAGCGTCCTAGCCATGTTTCTAAACTTTCTTTTTCTTGCGGGTCAACAAACAGGCCACTACTTTTCTTTTTTAACTCGGAATAGTCTAGGGGTTTTGCCATGTAACCAATCATGGCACAGCGAAATCCATCAACATATAAATGAGAGTTTGGGAAAACCGTTTTAAACGTTTGAAGAATTACTTGAAACGAAAAGATATCAAATTGGTTTAAGGTTATCCATTGAGCGAACACACCATCTGAGTTTAAAACATTTTTCACACGCTTAAATTGTTGCTGTGACAAAAGCGCACTACGGCCGACTAGATCAGGATGAAATAGCTCGCCAACCACAAGATCATATTGTTTGTTAGTTTGCACTAGATATCGACGAGCGTCATCGATCACAATCGAAATGTCTTTTGTAATAT
>JAOUJM010000340.1 GCA_029883265.1 Gammaproteobacteria bacterium | reverse complement strand
CCATCGTTTCTGATGCTGACCTCTCCCCCAAAACCTACCCATCACACCGTATATGTTTTCCAGTGTATATATTTTCATTTCAAATCATGGATTGAGTCTGCCGTATCAATTTTCGTTCCTGAGCAAGACCGCACTGAACAAATAGCTATTTAGAATTACCTAGAACTCATGCAAATTCCCCTTCATGTCTCTCAAAATCAGCAACGGCATTCGCTGTAAAATAATTTTGAGAGTTTCTTGAAGCGACAACCAACGTCTCCGTGTGTGGGTCAATAGTCGGCAGATAACTTTCTAGAAGCACAACCTTGAAAATAAATCATGGTAAATATTTTCGAGTATTTCTAAACGCCGCCCTAGCAATGCACAAACAAATATTACTATGTGAGTCATTGCATTGAATATGTTTAGTGAACGATATTCATTGACCATTGTTGCTTGTTGAAATCGCTGCTATACATATATTGCTTTATAAGCATTTTTATCTAGTTTCTTCAATGCGACTTCGTATTCATTGAGTTGTTCATTTAGATTTTCAACTGCAGAGATCTCTGATAAATCTAGATTAGATGGTTTCTTCGCTTGGTTCAAAACCGTAACCCATTAAGAATGACAACTTGTATCCATGAAGCCTCTGCACTCTGCTTCCGTGTTTTGTTTCGAAGGTTCAATACATACCACTAAGTAAAATAGAAAAATTGGTGAGACTCCCATCCGAAGTTTATTTTCTATTTGAGTACAAATACAACCAGTCAAACTCAATCTGTGATCCATACAAGGCAAAAAAAGATCGCTTGGATGTTTTTATCAAATTCTATATGCTCATACTGCTTAATTCATATATTGTGCAAACGCTTGAAAAACAGATAAACTTCCATATCCAATCGCCAAGCTTGACGACATACGAGACATACCATCTCTCTATATTTTTGTTTCGTCTTTTTGCTTTGTTTATAAAGCAGCTACTTTTGAGCCATAGCGCCATTCAATATTCGAAAGGAAATCATTGCTCAATTCTTTGGTTGTTCGAATGATTGATTCTCTATGTCCGGCACCAATGAGAAAAGCAGCTCTTTGAAAAATATTTTCTGTACTGTAGTTATATACCTGGTTAATCATTTTTTTCTCACAATTTAAGTTCATCTTTAACCAAAATTCATAGCGTTCTGTAATTATTGGATCATTGATTTTTTGTATGATCTTAAAATCTTCACTACTAAGCTCTGAATGATCTTTTGAAGCTTGATCGCTATTAAGATATGAAAACCCAAATTTATAAACACAGTTCTGAATGTTATCTTCTATCTGAAGATAGTTAGCTGTGCCATATGATTCTAAAATTCCGAAAAGGGGTTGAATTCTTTCCAGTGTGGCTATGTCTGGCACCGCAAGATCTACAGGAACAAGATCAACATTGTGATTTGCGCTAAATTGAATAACAGCTTTAGATTCTAGTGATTACACCTAACATAATAACTATCAAAATCATTAGGAGGCACTTCGAGAAAGATAACTTCAGGGCAAATGCGCTCAAGTAGTCTAAATAAATTTGATGCATTAGCAGCACCATTTTCATTATGGACTGTGCAAACCAACGTAATAGTTTTCGTTTGATTGCTCATGGTCATCCTTGGAAGCGAGGCAGGGATTAGCTAATTCCATGGAAATTCTAGATGAAAGTCTACCCCATAAGCTCGGCATATCAAATAAAGAATATGGAATGTATGTCTGTTTGAGCAGTAAAAAAGTGGTGAAAGCTAAAACATTAATCTCTCCAAGTTCAGGTGTAGCCCCAAGTGTTGCCCGAATAAATTTGAAGAATTTAGGGAAGATGTAACTGACTGATTTATTTGGTCGGGGCGAGAGGATTTGAACCTCCGACCCCCACAACCCCATTGAGAAACGAACCCTTTCGGTGAATTTCATAACATTTCACCGGCATCGCTTTTTTCATTTATTTTACATAATGTTAAGAGACTATTCGTTACATGGCATTTCACTGGATTTCATCCATTGCCACATGCTAAAGTGTACCCCATGTGTACCCCATAAACCTATGGGGAACCCCCACAACAAATTGTGAGTGGTCGAATGAAATTTACTGACAAACAAATTAAAGCACTAAAACCAGAACCCCAACGATATGAGTTGTACTCTAAGGGCGAGGATGGGTTAGGTATTCGTGTAACCCCTAAAGGTGTGAAAACCTGGATTACCCGTTATCGTGACAGAGCAACTAGAAAACATATAAGGATTACTCTGGGTGTTTATGGCGATCCCGAGCACGGGTTTCTTTCACTTAGCGACGCCAGAAAAAGGCATATTGAAAACCGTGCGTTATTGCTTGAAGGTCAAGACCCCAGGGCTTTAAAACAAACAGAAAAAAAGAAAAACCTTGAAGCCGAGACCGTCGAAGCATTTATTGATGAATTTGAAAAGCATTACCGCCCCAAAAGAAAGGACGGACGCCCCCCAAGTGAAACCTACGTTAAAGAAAATGTAAGGATTTTAAGAAAAGATGCAGTTTCAGCTTGGGGAAAGTTAAAAGTTAAGGATATTACTAAACGTCAAATTATCGCCCTACTCGATGAAGTCAAAGAACGTGGCCCCATTGCTGCCAATAGTCTCCACGCTAGGCTATCTATGTTCTTTCGCTTTGCGGTGAAACGCGGCGTTATCGAACTCAACCCGTTTACTGAAATTGACAAACCCGCCGATAGCCGGAAGCGTGACCGCTGGCTTGATAAAGATGAAATCAAGATAGTTTGGAACGCCTTGGATACCTGCCCGGTTCACGACAATATCAAACAAGGCTTGAGGCTTTTACTGTTAACCGGACAGCGTAGAAGCGAAGTAGCATTAGCACCGAAAAGTGAATTCAACCTTGAAAAGAAAGAATGGATAATTCCTAGTACAAGGACAAAGAACGGGGAAACCCACCTTGTTCCACTATCCGAACCAGTATTTGAAATTATTCAGGACTTGTTTTTCAAGTATCCAGATTCTAAATGGTTGTTACCTTCTAACTATGGCCTAGCCTATAAAAAAGCCGATAAAGACACTACACGCGACGATTTACCCTTTTCTGAACGCGCACTAAGTCGTGCTGTAAGAAATAACGCCGACAAATTTAAACATGAGGATGGCACTGCTATCCCACATTGGACACCTCACGACCTTCGGCGCACCGCTGCCACAATCATGACTAGCGAATGTAAAGTTGACCGCTTTATCGTGCGCAAAGTTCTCAATCATAAAGAACCTAAACATATGCAGATTACAGAAGTTTATGACCAATATGAGTATGAGAATGAGAAACGGGAAGCTTTAGACAAGCTGGCGCTCAAATTAGAAGAAATAATTAAAAATGACGATTAGCCGTGAAGATTTACTACACGATTTCTATATAGAGCGTTCTATACAAGCTTTGTATAACGCTGCTATACCAGCAAAATTTGGTGATCAGATAGTAATTGATCGTAGCGCGATTGAAATGGTTGCGAATGAGTTTATACAAGACGCGAAGGATTTCTTAACCGAAACGGTTGATTATTTCACCCATGAGGACATGGAAGAACTCATTGATACCAACGAAGTCCAGCAACTCATGTGGGCTTGTTCTGACCTAACCCCCACGCATTTAAGCGCCTGCAACCTGATGCTAAATGGCTTTTTTCTTCTATCACTAGACAATCAACAGATTGAAGATCAGAACTATTTTAACAATCAGGTTAGGGAGTTTGAAAAGTCAATTTATTACTATCGAGACTCTATTCACCAAGCAAACACACTTGCCAAGAAAAAATCTAGTGAAGGCGGTAAAAGCAAAAGAGGATATGAAAAGCCAATTAAAACTACAATTAAACTTATTTGTGAGAACACGGACTGCAATACGACAAAGAAAATTCTAAATTTTCTCAGTAATGAGGATGATGTAGATGATTTATTCTATAAACTAAATCAAAAAATCCTCATAAGCAATATTGACGTAGACAGCCAAGCAAGCCGAGTCTATTTCACTGATCTATCTGGGAAACAAGACCGTGTGAGCTTTGACAGAATAAGAAAAATATTGATTGAAATTAAATAGAAAAGTTATTTGAGTTGTCCATAATAGCACTATTACGGACACCCCACCCTGTTAATCTTATCTTCAAGCTTTCAAGAAGCCTCATGCAAAGCAAAAACAAGGCATGACTTTTTGAAAATTCATTCAATGAGCTTAAAGAGGATTGCCAAGT
>JAOUJM010000091.1 GCA_029883265.1 Gammaproteobacteria bacterium | reverse complement strand
CCACTGGACATTGATACAACTGAAAATGCTTTGTTAATCGCTGCGGGTTTGGGTTACGGTGAAATATGCCAAGCTTTACTGACGTACGGTGTGAACATAGATGCGCGTGGTAAAAATCGGCGCACTCCTATTATGGCTGCGATTGCATTTGATCATCCAGAAACAGTTTCATTATTGTTAAAAGCAAAAGCAGATACGACTGCCAAAGACGCGGAAGGTAACAGCTTGCTTGATCTCGCCGAAAATAAGCCCAAAATCCAGGCACTTCTCACAAAGGCTGGTGTGCGTTAATTATTGTGATCACTCGAATACGTATATCCTCCCAGGGCCAAGGACTCTTGGATATTACTTCCCGAGTTCAGCAAGTCTTACAGCAAGCATCCCATCAATCCGGTTTGTGTAGTTTGATGATCCAACACACCTCGGCTAGTTTAATTATCCAAGAAAATGCCGACCCATCAGTCCAGCGTGATTTGGAGAATTGGTTAAATCGTTTAGTGAGCGAAAATGATGCGTTATATACCCATACTATGGAGGGTGCTGATGATATGCCGGCGCACCTCAAATCCGTTTTGACCAATACTTCATTGGCTATTCCTTATGAGGACAGGCGTTTGTGTTTAGGTGTGTGGCAGGCAATTTATTTGTGGGAGCACCGTTACTGTGCGCATGAGCGAGAAATTGTTATTCACTTGGGCGAATGAATTTACGCATTCGCTCCCGCAATACGTAACTTTCAATTACAAATCAACATCCAGCTCATGATGCAGCCGCTGTTTTTCCGTGTTGGTGGCATTCATCGGTTTATCACGATCTCGCCACCAGGCTTGTGGCGAACCTTCATGAGTGACGCTATGGCAGCGTTCACAAGTCCAAAGTGGAAATGCCACTTTATCGTGACATCGACCACAATATTGTCCGGCAATTATTGCATCCATACCGACTTTATTTGCACCGCGTTGAGGAATAAAAATCGCGGGGTGACAATTAGAGCAATCCAGCCATCGCGTGTGTGCCAAATGTGGAAAGCGCACCCAGGGCATTTCACCGGTGTTTTTGAAAATGACATCCATATCCATGATATTCATTTCATCTTTGCCTCTTAGGCTCATGCGAGGGTTGATTATTCCGGTATCAATGGCAACAACCCAGTTAATCGCGCCACGACGGTCGAGAGGAAATGCAGCCATCGCATCAGTGGGTTGCTGTAAGGTATTTACGGCTTCATTTTTTGGATCATGGATGCCATCATCCATTAAACCATCAATAATAGGCTTGGTGACAAAAACGCGGGCATCGGTTTCTTCGTATATGCTTTCATTGCCACGAACCGTATAGTCTGCTCCATTGCCGCTAAGTGAGCAGCTGCTATTAAGAAGCACATAAACTAGTAACAGGCAGAAACCCAATAATTTATTTTTTTGCATGTCTTTTATCCTCCCTAGCGACATGTTAGGGTCGTGCCCCGGCTTTTTGCAATAATAACATGAGGTCGTTATATTGTTCAGAGATGGCAATCATCATTGGGCTACGGCCGTCATTAGTGCGGATTTGAAGATCGGCGCCTTTTTCCACCAGCATGCGAGTGACTTCCAATTGTTCTCGTTGCACAGCCCAATGCAACGCTGTCCAGCCGAATAATGTTTTATGGTTCAGTTTGGCGCCGTGTTCGATTAATAAAGCGCTTACTTCGGGACTCCCTCTGACGGAGCTACGGATTAATGCTGTCCAACCATCTCTATCATGGGCATTAGCATCGGCTCCCTGGTCCAATAAAAACTTAACCATTTTGGCGTCACCCTGTCGAGCAGCGTGCATTAGTGGAGTCCAGCCATAATTATTGCGTTGGTTAACGGATTCGCCTTGTTTAAGCATTTGCTCAACACTGCCAATCTCGCCGTCGATCACCTTTTTCATTAATTCGGTGTTACCATCGCAAGCGGTTAATAGTAAAAGAAATAATAAGGGAAATAGTCTCACTGTTAAAATCTTTATAAATAGTACAAGAGGGGATAATAACATGAACCCTATTTCATGCGCAGGGTTTGCTCTTTCAGTTTTGGATTGACTTTTTTGTCATGATTTATCCCTCCTAGTTAAATCATGACACTCGACCTTGTTTGAGCATTTAGTGATTTGTGTTTACTTGAGTTCCATTTTGCGATTGGGCATATTGTTCTAGGTGAACCAATACTTCTGCTAATTCCGCTTTCGCACGTCCGAGCAAAGAAGCATCACCCGTCTTTTTGTATTTACGCAAGGCAATATATGAGGTCGCAGGATGAATGACAGTGTCCATTAAATTCATTACCGGGCCAAAATGATCAATTTTGTCTTTATCAATGCCTTTACTGGCTAGAAATTTTCCTTCATGCCATTGTTCCTCGATTTTCTCAAGCGACATTTTTTTCATGGTTTCAGCATTAAGTAGTGTTAAACGTAGTGGTGTACTATCTTTGCCGCCACTTTTCACATAAGAAACTCCACCCTCAACCCCGATAATCATGAGTTGTTCTTGCATGGCGATCATGGCATCGATATCACCAACTACACCCATATCTAATTGCCGTACAGTGTCTTCCGCTAGTTGACGAAATGCGTCAATATCAAAGGCTTGGCTGGACTGTATGCTTGTTCCTATGAGTAAAACACTAAATATGATTTTTTTTAACACGGCTCTTCCCTCTTTAATCCCACATGGATAGTTTCATTTTGCGATTATTATTTGATCAATGTATTAAATGATATAGGGCTTAACTTTTGATTAAGTAAAGCAGCGGAAACACTAAGGTTTCCGCTGAAAAGATGGTTTTATTGAATGCCAGTAATGCTATTACGGTGAGTGACAACTACGGAGTCAATAGTTACTTTGGCTGGACTAGCTGACGAAGGGCCGCGGCTATTAGCAGCACCTATCATTAATGCAACGCCGTCTACCTCAAGATTTTGATCGGTGGTTCCATATTTCCACATGGCCGGGCTTATGCCATGTTCTCCATAAAAAGTGTAGGAACCACCCGCAAAGCCCGTGAAATTTTGACCAGTATCATCAACGAAATTGCTATTGACAACCGGATCGGTAATATCAAAGCGTAGATTAACCGTATAGGTGGTCGGTGTTAAAATCAATTCTATGTGGTCAGGTAACTCCTGAACCTTATAAGTTTCTGGTACAAAATTATAGCCTTTATAGGCAAATGGATTACCACCATTGATTCGGGTTTTACCGTCTGCAGAAAACTCTATTTGTAACATGCCGCGTAAAATCGGAAAGAAAGAGTTATTTGCTGCGACTAATTTTAAATGGTGGAAACTGGGATGGTCAGCCGAAGGGTAGTCCAGACCAGAAATTTTAATACCGCTTAATTTGATACTCAACTCGTCCCCTGGATTCATGAAAGTCATCGTCGGGTCGACAGGTCCCTTCGTAGGGTCTACACGATCACTCACAGGAACGGGTTGGTTTGCAGTGACAGTGGAGCCGCCGCTAAACAAGATACCACCACCTTTATCATCATTTGACTCAATGGTAATAATACCATCACCATCCACGCCTTCTTCAACATAAAGCCCTGAATAGTTTGAGTATTTCCAAAGCTTCCAATAAGATAAGTCTTCCCCAGTGACGGTTGTTGGGGTCCCATTGACTAATTCTTGTCTAGAAAAATTGGCATCGGAGTAGCTCAAATTGCTAAAGTCATCTTGAAAAACAATACCTGCAGATGAGGTAAAGCTACATAAGCCCATAGTGGCACCGGCCAAAGTGCCTGATAAATATTTTGTTAGGTTCATTGGATCCCCTCTTACCTAAATTCCATGATTCTTGTTAGGTTCCCTAGTGCGATAACCAACGCATAAAAAGAGGTTAATATACCATATATTCCGCGAGAGTATATTTCCAATAGTTGGTTAGTGGCTAAGTTTGTTTTTATACATTTAAAATTAGCACAGAAAAGCTAAAAGCTCACCTTTTTTCTAGGGCATGTGGCTTATTGCTTGATTAATAAGCTGATTCCACTTGGAAAAGGCCGTACTCAAGACATCATTTTTTTCCGGAAAGCAGATTTTACTCGCTGCAATTTGAGGATTGAGTTGAGGTACTAACAAACGCAGGAGACCAAACGCCGTTGCTTCTTTTTGTTGTTGAATGTGGATTGGTATTTGACTTAAGTCGGCTAGTGACTGACTGAAATAATGAGAATTAGCTAAGCCACCGCTTAAAAAGATTTGTTTTATTGCATGTGTCTCAGACATCGCTTCGATGTTTTTCACTATTAAGAATACAATGCTTTCAACGATTGCTTTTAATCCATCTTCGAGGTTAATTGAGTTTTGATTAAAACGCGGTTCTAAATTTGCCTGCCAATAAGGCGCACCAAGACCGCCAACACTATTGATGAATAGGAGCGAGTTGTTGCTGGCGCGAATTAATTGGTCAATTTCAGATTCTTCGAAATCAAAGTGTTGCGCAAACCATTGTAGTGCGCGCCCACCGCCGTTAACTGTGCCTTCGACCACACTGAGATTTTGTGATTCGGTTCGCAACACCGTGCTACGCAATAAACCTTGCGGTGTGGCTTGTTGTGTGGGCCACAGACTTTGAATAAACACACCCGTACCTGCATTGATATAGATAGTTTCTTGGTCTAACGGAGAATTTGCAAACAAAGCCGCGGATTGATCTCCGGTGCAAAAATTTAAGGGAATGTTGTATCCCTGTTTATTAATGTGACCGAAACAATGATTATTGAAACTAATGTCAGGTAAGACCGAGGCAGGTATTTGGAATAATTGCAACAATTCGTCATCCCAATTGCCTGTTTGTTGATTTATGAGTTGGGTTCGTGAACCATTGGCTGGGTCAACTAATAATGGATGTTCCTGCAATAAATAGAATAATAAAAAGCTCGACAAAGGTGCGATGACTAACGATTGATTGGTGTATGCGGTTTGCACTTGGGGCAAGTGTTGTAATGCCCAATGCATTTTGCTCGCACCATAGTGTGGATTCAATACCAAACCCGTACGAGAATATATATCTGCTGCATGATCTTCTAAGTTTGTTACAAATTCTATGGCGCGACGATCTTGCCAACTGATAACTGGACTTAATATTTCATGACTAATTTTATCCCAGCAAACAATTGATGAGCGTTGTGTGGCGAGACCTGCCGACTGAATGTGATGCGCGTTGTGTCCCATTTGTTGCAAGACATCGTCAATGCATTGTCTGACACTGTCGAGTAGGTGTTGTGCATCGTGTTCTACACATAAATTTTCTCGGCTCTGGGTTTCAATTGCAACAAAGGATTGGTAACAAATTTCTCCACGTTCATCAAATACCAATGCACGA
Organism: Gammaproteobacteria bacterium; assembly: GCA_029883265.1. Taxonomy (GTDB): domain Bacteria; phylum Pseudomonadota; class Gammaproteobacteria; order S012-40; family S012-40; genus JAOUJM01. The sequence continues at coordinate 11,024 of JAOUJM010000091.1, read as the reverse complement.
CTGGCATGGCCACCTTGATCTAAACAGAGAAAATATTTTGCCTTTGATTTTTCAGTCATGGTAGAGTTTCACTATGATTAAATCCATGTTACATGCTAGCTTAATTGTGGCGGATATCAAAAAATCACTGGATTTTTATTCCGTTTTGCTCGGTTTGCCGGTTGATACACAGCGACCAGACCTGGGTTATCCTGGTGCGTGGTTAAACCTTGGTGTGAATCAGCAAATACATTTGCTTGAGCTACCGAACCCCGATCCAATGGTTGGACGTCCTAAACACGGAGGACGCGATCGGCATGTTGCTTTTGCAGTTGATAATTTAGACGCATTAATAACCATTTTAAAGCAAAATAATATAGCTTATCGCATTAGCCGTTCTGGTCGTCGTGCCTTGTTTTGCCGTGATCCTGATGCAAATGCGCTTGAGTTTATTGAGCAAGCTTAATCTTGTAAATTTAATAATTGGGTATTGCCACCAACTGCAGCGGTATTGAGAGTGAGCGTGTGTTCTTTGGCAAAGGCAAACAAATAATGTGGGCCGCCGGCTTTGGGGCCAGTGCCCGATAAGCCTTCACCGCCAAACGGTTGCACGCCGACAACCGCGCCGATTATATTTCGATTCACATAAATATTTCCGACATTAACATTTTGCCGAATATAGTCGATGTTTTCATCAATACGGCTGTGTATGCCAAGGGTTAGGCCATAACCGGATTGGTTTATTTGTGTAATCACGTGGTCGAGCTGTTTTGCAGAATAACGTATGATGTGTAATACAGGGCCAAACACTTCTTCCTTCAGTTGTTGCATGTTTTCAATTTCAAAGACATGTGGCGCTACATAATTTCCCTGAAGTAAACTCATGGGTAATTCGCATTTATAAATTTCTTTGCCGAGCTGTCGCATGCGTTGATTGTGTTTTAGTATTTTCATTTTTGCTGATTGATCGATTAAAGGTCCGATGTCCGTATTAATTTGTTGTGGGTCACCAATAATCAAATAATCCATTGCACCGCAAAGTAGTGTGATGGTTCGATCAGCGATATTGTCTTGTACGAATAAAATTCGCAATGCTGAACATCGTTGTCCGGCACTATCAAAGGCTGATTGAATAACATCTTTGACCAATTGTTCGGGCAATGCCGATGAGTCGGCAATCATCACGTTTTGCCCGCCGGTTTCGGCAATCAAAGGTACGATTGCTGCCTCACGTGCTGCAAGTTGGCGTTGAATATGTTTGGCGGCTTGGGTGGAGCCGGTAAAACAAACACCCGACACTCGTTCATCCGTGAGTATGCATTCAGAAAATAAATCAGCGGCGCAAATAGTCAGTTGTAATACTAATTTTGGGAAACCCGCTTGATGAAAAATATCGACACAAAACTGCGCGCATAATGGTGTCAAGCTAGCCGGTTTTGCTATGACTGAATTACCTGCAGCAAGCGCCGCCGCAATTTGACCAACAAAGATGGCTACTGGGAAATTCCAGGGACTAATACAGGCAAAAACACCACGTCCATGTAAACTAAGTTGATTGCATTCACCGGTGGGTCCTGGTAATTCGATGGGCTCAATAAAACCCTGTTGTATCTGATCTGCATAGTATCGACAAAAATCTTCGGCTTCACGAACTTCATTTAGCGCATTGACGATGGTACGCCCCCCTTCACGAACGATTAAGGACGCCAGTGCATCGACCTTTCTACCAATTAAATAGGCCGTCTGAAGTAGTAACTCTGCCCGTTGTTCAGCCGCTTGTAGTTTCCATTGTGAAAATGCTTTTGTAGCATCTTCAATAATCGCTGCCAATTGCGTACGGTTAAGTGGCCGAGTGTAACCGACTATATCCTCTTCGCGTGCTGGATTGGTGCTCGCGATAAAGCTTGAATCTTCATTGCTTACGCCCCACTTAATATTTGCATGGGTTTGAATGGCCTGCTGAATTCTGCTTTGTTGTTTGGGATTGGCTAAATGTGGTCCCGAAGAATTCAGCCGTCTGTCACCGTATAAGTTAATTGGTAGTGGAATATTCGGATGAGCAATTGGGAAATTATTTTTAACCATTTCTAATGGGTTTTGTATTATTTTGCTGACCGGGACATCGGTATTTTCAATACGGTTGACAAATGAGGTGTTGGCACCATTTTCCAACAAGCGACGAACTAAATAGGGAAGCAAATCACGATGATGCCCCACCGGCGCATAAACACGCACCTTGATTGACGAGTCGACTTCCCGCGCGACTTGGTATAATCGTTGGCCCATGCCGTGTAAACGCTGAAACTCAAAAGTCTGTACCTGTTTGGAAAATTGTAGAACGCTGGCAATCGTATGTGCGTTGTGGGTGGCGAACTGAGCGTAAAAACAATCTCCCGCTTGCAGAATTTTATGTGCACAGGCCAGGTATGAAAGATCGGTGTTGCATTTGCGGGTAAATACAGGATAAGCGTCGAGTCCTTGCTCCTGAGCATGTTTAATTTCTGTGTCCCAATAGGCTCCTTTGACTAGGCGGACTGGTATTTGTTTCTGTTCAGTTTGGGCGAGTAATGCTAGGAAATCAATGACGGCAATTGCTCGTTTTTGATACGCCTGAACGGCGATACCCAAGCCTGCCCAATTTTTTAAATCACTATGTGTAAAAATCCGTTGAAAAATTTCTAAGGACATATTGAGTCTGTCTGATTCTTCGGCATCGATAGTTAACGCTATCCCGTTTTGTTTCGCCAGCTGAGCGAGCTGTAGAAGTTTTTGACTTATCGCTTCAATGGCGGCTTTGTGTTGCAAAAATTCATAGCGAGGATAAAGCGCGGATAGTTTGACTGAAATACTCGGTGCGTGAATGAGTGAGATTGGTTTTTTAACTTTGCCTAATGTATGTATGGCTTGTTGATACGCAAGAAAAAATTGCTCTGCTTCCTCTTTGCGAATTGCTGCTTCACCGAGCATATCAAATGAATGTAAATCCTGTCGGTGAGCACCTTGTTGACTGCGCTTATAGGCTTTTTCAATAGTTTCCCCCATTACAAATTGGTGGCCAAGAATTTTCATGGCCTGGCGAATGGCCGTGCGCACGATTGGCTCGCCAACCCGTTGTAACATTTCGTGAAATATTTTTTCACTGTGATGGCCTGGCTGATGAACCAAGTGACCACTTAATAACAAACCCCATGTGGAGGCATTGACTAGCCAAGAGTGACTTTTGCCCAAATAATCCTGCCAATGTGCGAGAGACAACTTATCACGAATCAGCTTGTCAGCGGTTTCTCCATCGGGAATTCGTAACAAGGCTTCTGCGATACACATTAATATAGTGCCTTCTTGCGAATTTAAGTCATACTGATGCATGAAAGCTTCAATTGTGTCTTGTTGCTGCGTTTGTTGGCGTACACTATTAACAATATGAAGTGCTTGTGGACGCGCTTGAACTAAGTGTTGTTCACTATTGGCTAATATTTCAATCAGCTTGCTTACGCACTCTGCTTCATCAGCAATAAATGTGTCGTGTAAGTCGTCGGGTAATGAAATCATTTAATGCATTCCGGTAATGGTATGGAATTGTCTGCGCTTGTGTGTTGAATCGGTCATAGAGTTGCATAGCAAGACCAGACTCAGGCAACGTACAACATCTATGGATAGTACTGCAAAAAATATGTCAGTGGCGACATCATCTCCACTTAGTTTAATCGCGGTGATGTCGTGTGTGGGTGCACAAGACCAACGCTGCGAGCTAGGGCCTAGTGCGCTTAAAAATTTTGGTATGTTGCAACGCCTAAACGCTTTAGGAAAACAATCAGCGTGGCATGCGCTTTCCAGCCACAATTCTTTTGTTGTAAACCATGAGAATCCGTTTTCGCCTATTCTGGATTTATTGGATCAAATTCGTGCTACAGTGTTGAGCAGCTTACAAGAACAAAATCAGTTTTGTGTCCTGGGTGGAGATCATAGCTGTGCCATAGGCACTTGGAATGGTGTAAAGCAGTCCTTAAACCCTGGGTCCCGTTTGGGGTTGATTTGGATTGATGCGCATATGGATAGTCACACCCCGGAAACTTCGCCGAGTGCAGCGGTCCATGGTATGCCTCTCGCATGTCTTCTAGGGCAAGGCCCTGATAATGTGACTAATTTCGCTGGATTAAAACCTGTTTTGCTACCTCAAGACCTGTGTTTAATTGGTGTTCGCAGCTATGAGCCAGAGGAAGCACGTTTGTTGCAGCAATTAGGTGTAAAGGTGTTTTTCATGGAAGATATTAATAGACAGGGACTGTCTTCTATTCTTGAGCAAGCCAAACAACTGGTATGTCAACATACTGACGTATTTGGATGCTCAATTGATATTGATGCAATCGATCCAGAGCAAGCGCCAGGCGTAGGTTCGCCGGAATCAAATGGAATTCAAGCCATGGATTTAGTAAATGCACTCAAAATTATCCGAAATGCGCCAGGTTTTGTTGGTGCCGAGATTGTTGAATACAACCCTGCCAAAGATCAGAATTCAAAAACCGCTTCAGTGGTTTGTGATTTAGCCGAGGCCATGTTTGCCTAAGAGAGAAGTATGAATAAATTCATCGCACAGGAAGAGCAATTCTGCGCACATAATTATGAACCTTTACCGGTTGTGTTAAGTCGCGGTCGCGGAATCCACTTGTGGGATGAACAGGGGCGCCGTTATACCGACATGATGAGCGCCTATTCTGCGGTAAGTCATGGTCATTTACATCCTCGCTTAGTGAGCGCACTCAATAAACAGATTGCACAATTGGCTGTAATTTCGCGCGCATTCTATTCTGACAAGCTCGGGCCATTTTTGGAAAAAGCCTGTGAAATTACGGGCCAGGATCGTGCTTTGCCGATGAATACCGGTGCCGAGGCCGTGGAAACTGCACTTAAAGCCGCGCGTAAGTGGGCTTATCAAGTCAAAGGCGTGCCGAAAAACAAAGCAGAGATTATTGCTTGTGAAGGTAATTTTCATGGGCGCACGATTGCGATCGTAGGATTATCTAGCGAGGATCAATATCGAGAAGGTTTTGGACCCTTTCCTGGGGGTTTAAAGACGATTGCTTTTGCCGATGCCGATGCACTCGAGCAAGCCATTACGCCGAATACCGCAGCGTTCATTGTTGAGCCGATACAAGGTGAAAATGGCATCATCGTGCCGCCTGAGGGCTATTTAGCCAAGTGCGCTGAGATTTGTAAAAAACACAATGTGTTGTTGTTAGTGGATGAAATTCAAACCGGTTTGGGTCGTACAGGGCGCATGTTCGCTTGTGAATATGACAATATTAAACCTGACGGATTGATACTAGGCAAAGCACTCGGTGGTGGTTTGTTGCCCGTATCGATGTTCTTAAGTAGTCGTGAAGTCATGGATGTGTTTACACCCGGCGATCATGGGTCCACCTTTGGCGGCAATCCGCTGGCGGCGGCTGTAGGTTTAGAAGCATTAAATGTAGTGATCGAAAAACAATTTCCCCAGCAAGCTGAGAAACTCGGTGAATATTTTATGGCCGGCCTGCGCGAAATTAAATGTGACGCAGTCACCGATGTGCGCGGTAAAGGTTTGCTAATCGGTGTGGAATTCGATCCAGAAAAAATTACGGCACGTCAGGTATGTGAAGCGTTAATGCAAAAAAATATTCTGAGTAAAGAAACTCACGATACGGTGGTACGTTTTGCGCCTCCATTGGTCATCACGCAACAAGAAATCGATGAAGCCTTGGCAATTATTCAAAATGTGTTCGAGGCAATTTGAGTTTGTTTCTTTCGCCACTGGTTCGCTTTGAGTTTGTATAGCACATGTGGATAAACAGGCGAATCACTCGCTACTTTAGGATGATTAAAATTTCCAACATGTTGCATGCCTAGGCGCTTCATCACTGCTTGGGAGCGTAGGTTTTTGATGGTAGTAAAGCTCAAAATCTCAGGTGCAGCAATTGTCTTAAAAGCAAAGTTTAGACTAGCCTCGGCTGCCTCGGTCGCAAAACCCTGCCCCCAACGCTCACGGCTCAAACGCCAACCAATTTCAATTTGTCCCGGTTCAATTCCCTCAGCGCTAAAAGTGATCGTCGCCAGGCCAACCATGCCAATAAATTTTTGTGAGAATTTCTCTTCTACAGCCCAGAAACACCAACCGTATTGCTTGAAATGATCACGAATTCGTTGTGCTAAATGATTGCTTTGCTCACGATTCAAAAGCGCTGGAAAAAATTCCATGACCTGTGGATCACTATTAATGCGGTAAAACATATCCAGATCGCTATCGTTCCAACCCCGTAAAAGCAAGCGATTGGTTTCTAATTGTTGAAGTTTCATGGCTAAGGTTTAGTTTGTTGTTCTAACTCGTGTAGTAATTGTAACGCATGCTGTTGATTGTCGCCACAGGTCGAAGGCGATGGCTTAAGATCGGTGCATACTTGCGGTCGATCAGGTGAATGAAAAATTTTGCAATTGAAGTGCTCATCCAGATGAATGCATGTCGTGCCTGCAGTTTTACCGTTTGGCATGCCTGGAATAGGCGAACTAATGGACAAGGCGATACAACAAGCACCGCATTTGGGTCGGCATTGCATGAGTTGGCTCGGCAGAAAACAAGGACTAATTATCACGCAAAAGCCCTTGAGTCACAATCTTTGCTTTCATTCTACGTAATAAACTCAATAATCCAAGAAAACTACGATCAAAAAATACTTGATCTTGACGTACCTCACCTACTTGTTTTACCGCATATTTCATATTTTGTGTATGCTTCTGCGGCATGGGCGGTAATAATGCAAAATCAAACTCTGCTGTTTGAAAAGGCATGGACATCCAGTTTTGTATTGGTTCGATTAGCGGAAAAAAACCGTGTTCAAATTCTTCGAAACTTAAATCCTGGCGAATAATGCCTTGTGTTTGATAGGCATAAAATATTTTTTCCGGATCGCGAGTGCATAACTTAACCAGCGTTTGCGGGAATCCGGGTTTTAGTTTTTGAATACAGCCGAAATCAAGCAGGCTAATGCCTTGCTCCGGATTAAATAAAAAGTTTCCCGGATGGGGGTCGGCATGTAACACACCTAGGTCATAAAGGTGATGACTGAACATATTCATTAAAAGCTGTCCATAATGATTACGAGCTTCTTGCTCAGGCTCATCTTCAAGCCACGCATCGATATGTTTGCCAGGCATTAGTTGCGTGACTAGAATTTTTTCACTACTGTAATCTTCATATACAAGTGGAATATGTATGGACGGCATTTGATTTTTCTGTCTAAACCAGTCGGTGTTAGCCGCTTCCTGAACATAATTCACTTCTTGTTCAAGTTGCGCTTGCACATCGTTTAAAACGCTATCGATAATTTCCCAGTCGGGTAAATAGGAGGTGCCCTTACTGACGGTTTTCATAATGCCACGAACCAATTGCACATCGTTTCTGATACTAGCTGCAATCCCAGGATATTGAATTTTTACCGCAACGATTTCACCGGATTTCAAAACCGCACGATGCACTTGTCCAAGACTGGCCGCAGCGAAAGCGTCGGCTTCAAAGGATTTAAAAACTTGTTCAGGTGCTTGGCCGAATTCGTTTAAGAACACTTTACGAATATGTGCTCGATTTAATGGCGTGACCTGGCTGCACGCTTTGGCTAATTCACGACGGATAGCGTCAGGCAGCATGTCTAATTCCATACTCATCATTTGTGCAACTTTCAAGGCAGTACCACGTAATTGCATAAATGCATTAATAAGAATTTTACCTATTTCCGCTTCATGTAGTGCTTGTTTCTGTACTTTTTCGCGACTCAGTGCTGTGCTGCCTAAATGACCTAGGTGTTTTAAGCCAATACGTGCTGTGGTCATGCCGGTAATCGCACCACGTTGCCATTTGCTGGTTGGGATTTTTTTATCGTTCATAAGTTTACCGACGCTGGCTGAAGTTAAGAATTTGCCGCATAAATCCATTGTCTGGATTTAAAATGCGAAACATTTGGCTTTTCAGCATAAAACCGAAAAAGTCGGTAGTGCGATTAATAATGCCGCTTTTTAGTAGACTCATGATTAAGCCTAGAGACAAGTCAATTAGTTGGGTGGTTTCGTGAAACTCTTCCGACTCATCTTTAATCCAAAAATAGACCACGCCAATTAAATATTCGCAGAGTATGTCGGGCAATACATTTTGAAAGGGAAACTCGGGGATTTCTTCTTTTTCCCATGCGTCATCTAAAAACTCGCCTAAGGTGTTGAGTAATTGTTGACGCAATGGGTTTACATCGCCAAAGAGAAACATTGGGGATTGGAAAATTAATTGAAAACTTTCACTGACAAATTCACGATCGGGCAATAACAAACCCAAATAAGTGTCGAGCAATACTTGCAGTTTCTCGTGGAGCTCATACTCGGAAAAACCATCAATTGTAGCTAGGCTGGCGACAGTATCTTCTGCGCAGATTTCATAATAAGCAATAAGTATTTTTTCCTTACTGGGAAAATACTTATAAATAGTCGCATCACCAATTTCAGCGCTCCGCGCAATACTGCGCATAGACACGGTATTAAAACCTTTTTCACTCATGAGCTCGACGGCAGTTTTAACGATTTTGCGTCGAGTTTGTGCTTTGTCTTGTTTTGAAATTTTCATTTTATGTGTCCACTGTGTTAATTAATTTCTTTTTTTTGATAATTTATCAATAGTATTTATGCTTTAATGCTTGAAGTCAAGTAATATAGCGTCTAATATGCAATTTGTATTAATTAATTGGCCTGTTTGGCATATTTATTAATCGATATTCTTTATTAGCTTGCGACCAATGAAACATGCATGTATTAAGTTTGGAGAGTTAAGTGTATGAAATTATTAAAACCTTTGGCTGAGGACTTATGGCTTTATGAGCCTGGTTGTGTAGATTTCTATTCTATGGTGTATTCAACCCGTATGACGGTTTTGCGTTTAGCGAATGGGCGGCTGTGGATACACTCACCCGAGCGAATTCTACCCGGATTGAGTGATGAGTTACTCAGCTTGGGAGAGCCAAGGTACTTGATTTCTCCCAATAAACTGCACCATTTATTTTTAAATGATTGGTGCGGACAATGGCCTAATGCAACAACTTATGCAGCGCCCGGTTTGCGGCAAAAGCGTAAAGACATTGAGTTTTATGCAGAACTTGATGATCAAGCGGAGCCCGAGTGGGCTGGTGAAATAGACCAACTAATATTTAAAGGCAGTTGGGCCATGCAAGAGCTGGTTTTTTTTCATCGGGCCAGTGCGAGCTTGATACTAACCGACTTAATTGAAAATTTTTCCCCTGATCATTTTAAAGCTTGGCGCAAACCCATTGCGCAATGGGCGGGTATTGTCAGTCCCTATGGAAAAACCCCCATTGATTGGCGGCTGAGTTTTATTGGCCGTAAATCAATGGCGCGCCAATGTTTGCAACAAATAATGGAGTGGCCTTTCGAGCGAATTATTTTGTCGCATGGAGAGTGTATTTTAGAAAATCCAAAAGCATTTTTAGAGCAATCGTTTTCCTGGTTGCGCTAGGCGCCAGTTTTACAATTCTACATGGGTTTGTTATAACCTAAGCACACTATTACTGTGAGGCTTGCTTCATGCCGGTTTTTAAAAAAATAAAAACTGCGTTAATCACTTTGTTGTCACTTGTTGTGACCGGTGTTGTTGCATGGTACATACCGACTTATCTGGAAAAAAACCAGGCTAGAATTCAGATCCAAGAATTAGAAATCAGCGCCACTCGATATCTCTATCTAGTGGATATTGAAAATAATGGGCGTGCGCCATTGGATGCTTTGGACTTACAGGTTTTTGTGGGTAATCAAGTTTATGCTTCAAGTTTTGCGGGTAACAGCACTACGCGCGATCCATTTCAGCGAGTTCTGCAAACACCATTCGATGGGGTTTTTCATTTTAAAGAAGAAAATACCAATACTACCTTCTCTTTCCCTTTCAAGAAAAACGGTGAATGGGTAACCCAAACCGAGGTGTCTGATGCCCTATCAGCGTTTGTCCTGGGTCAGTCGCAGGTTTGGTATGCAATTAATGCCGAACCATTTTCCCTAAGGCCACGGCAATTTGCTCAGGCGTCCGTGCTTGTCGGTGAAAAGCGATCTGCAAGTGATTTTCGCTGCATGCCGAAACCCACGCTGTGTGAATATGAAACGATAAAAGTGTTGCCCAAGCAGAATTTTCAACGGGTGTTGGCGAGCCTGAGTCACCAGCAGCAACAAGGCAGTAATAAGATTTATATTCGAGGCTCCGGGATTTCGGCGCACACAATAAAAGCACAAGCGACGGCGCAGGCGCGTGAGCAAGCACTAAAGAATCTGTATGCAAACTTGACTGAAAAACTTTATGGATTGTCGGTGGAAAGTCTCAAAATGACAAGAACCCAAGTGCATGACGATGTTGAGGCTAGCAAACAGGAAATTGAAATTAAAAGGCAGGTGAAAATTCGTAGCGAAGGGCAAATTGATTCTAGTGCAGTTACACTTTATTTTGAAAACACAAAGCCATTGCCTAGTGGTGAAACCTATTATGAGTTGCGAGCCTATTATACTTTGCCCTGGTCGTTCACTGCGACGAATGCCAATCAAACACTGAGTGCTATACCTATTGTTCCTGTGAAGCCGATGGAATTAAGCGGTGTTGCACCCGCGTGGGTTACAAATGATTTGGCTGATAATGAAAACTTTGTATTTGCCGTGGGTGATTCTGGACACTTAAGCCAGTCTCATTTAGCAGCCAAGGAAGTAGCCGCAAGTATGGCATTAACTGCATTGGGTGAACATCTCGCGACCGCTGTTGAACGTGTAGTGGATAAATATTTAGTTGATGTAAAAGCCACTTCGGAAAAAAGCAAACAGGAGCTAAAGACGAGGTTTTTAACCAATTTAGCACAAGATAGCCATATATCTGAGCAGATTGTTGCTTATTATCAGAGTCAACAAGGAACAGTATACGCATTAGCAGTATTACCAATCAGCTTAATCGAATATGGTCTACGTGAAAGTTTAATTTCCCGGTCTACTGA
>JAOUJM010000090.1 GCA_029883265.1 Gammaproteobacteria bacterium | reverse complement strand
CATTCATACTATTCAGGGATTAGCGAATGAAGCGATACAAACCAGTCGAGTCATTAATGAATTAGAATCCAAGAGCGATAGCATTGGTGCGGTTGTTGATGTCATAAAAAGTATTGCAGAGCAAACTAATTTGCTTGCGTTAAACGCAGCAATCGAAGCCGCACGTGCAGGCGAAAGCGGACGCGGGTTTGCTGTCGTGGCGGACGAAGTTCGTGTCCTGGCGCAACGCACTCAAGAGTCAACCAAAGAAATTGAAAATACTGTGCAACAATTACAACAGGGCGCGAGACTTGCGGTCGACGCCATGGAGCGTGAAACGGAAACCAGTAATCAAACCGTCAATCAAGCCAATCAGGCTAAAGATGCGCTTGCAGCCATTACTCGCTCGGTGGAAATGATTAATATGCTAAATCTGCAGATTGCTAGCGCATCCGAGGAACAAAACACCGTGACCGAAAACATCAATAAACAAATACACGATATTACTTCTCTTTCACAAGAAACAGCAGAAACAACCATTCAAACTTCACAATCAGCTCACAATCTGCAACAAATTGCCAATCAATTAAACTCTTTGGCATTACAGTTTAAGAATTAGCGCTTCCAACGGTGATATTTTTTAACCCAACGCAATAGTTTTTCTGGTGCATGTGATTTTTTCCAGTTGCCAGCGACAAATTTGTTGGCTTCTGCCATGGTAGGATAAATGTGGATGGTGCCCAATATTTTATTCAGGCCTATGTTATGTTTCATTGCCAATACAAACTCCGCAATCAAATCACTAGCGCGATGTCCGACAATGGTAACGCCAAGTATTTTATCTTTACCTGGCACAGTTAGTACTTTGACAAAACCATACGCTTCGCTATCGGCAATGGCTCGATCCAAATCATCCAGACCATAACAGGTGATTTCGTATTCCATGTTTTTTTGCTTGGCCTCGGTTTCATTCAAACCAACACGAGCGACCTCGGGATCGGTAAACGTTGCCCAAGGAATGACTGAATAATCAACTCGAAATTTTTTCAATCCACCAAATAAAGCATTTACGCTCGCATACCATGCCTGGTGAGCCGCAGTATGGGTAAATTGATAGGGCCCGGCAACATCACCGCAAACAAAAATATTCGGATAATTGGTGCGCAGAAACTCATCAGCGGCTATCGTACCATGTGGATTTAATTCAATGTTCAAATTTTCTAAACCAAAACCTTGAACATTAGCTTTACGTCCTAAGGCTATTAATACTTGATCAAAGGCAATTTCTTGAATGTTTCCATCTTGATTGGTCAGCGCATAGGCCTGACCATTATCAAGTTTAAATTCTGTGACGCTCTGATTAAGTAAAACATTGATGCCATCTTTTTTCAATTGTTGTAGCACTAACTCACTAACATCTTGATCTTCACGCACCAGTAAGCGTGGACCACGCTCCACTAATGTCACTTGCGAGCCGAGGCGCTCAAAGCTTTGTGCTAACTCACAACCAATTGGCCCACCACCTAAAACTAGTAATCTACGCGGACATGTTTGCAATGCCCAAATTGAATCTGATGTTAAATAGTCAATCTGATTCAAACCTGTAAAGTCGGGTACAAAGGCTTGTGCGCCTGTGGCGATAATCAAGTTTTTGCCACGATAGGTTTTGCCATTCACATCAACTTCATAGGGCGACTTTATATTAGCTTCACCTTGGATCACGTCAACACCTAAGGCTGTGTAACGCTCAATTGAATCATGAGGTTCGATTTTTTTAATGACGTCTTGTACCCGTCGCATCACCTCAGCAAAACTAAACTCGACGTTTGTTTGCTTAAAACCAAATTCCTTGGCTCGTTTAGCATAAGAAAGTTGTTTCGCCGACCGAATCAGCGCCTTACTTGGAACGCAACCTGTGTTTAAACAATCACCACCCATTTTGTGCTTTTCGATTAGCAAGACTTTCGCTTTCACCGCTGACGCAATATAAGCAGATACCAAGCCTGCCGAACCCGCACCAATCACAATTAAATTAAAATCAAAATGTTTTGGTTTACGAAATCCTCTTAATGCTTTGCGTCGTTTATAAACATCAAGCAATTTCTTACTGATTAAAGGAAATAAGCCAAGTAAGGCAAAAGATAGCAATAACTCAAGCGATAAAATACCTGCAAGTGAGTCAATACTACCTAACTGTGCGCCGGCATTCACATACACAATCGTCGCCGGAAACATGCCAATTTGACTAACAAGATAGTATTGCCAAGTTCTCATTGGCGTTAATCCCATCACCAGATTAATCACAAAAAACGGAAATAGAGGAATCAGTCGTAAGGTGAATAAATACAATACGCCTTCGCGCTCAATACCCTGATTGATGGCATGCAAACGTTGCGAAAATTTATTTTGTATATAATCGCGCAACAAAAATCTGGACACCAAGAATGCCAAGGTTGCGCCAATAGTGCTCGCGAAAGAAATCACAATAACACCGACACCTAGACCTAGTACGGCGCCACCGGCCAAGGTCATTATCGTTGCACCCGGCAATGACAGCGCGGTTACAAGAATGTATATCAAAGCAAATATTGTAATCACCAACGTTTGCTGTTCTTGATAATAGTTTTGTAGCGCTAGACGTTGTGTCCGCAGATTATCCAGCGTCAAGAGCTGATCCAAATCGTAACTAAAAAAAGCAACGATCGAAGCCGTGATGATTATCAACAATAGGAAACGAAAAATTTGTTTGGGACTCATGCTAGCACCGATATAGTGGGTTCAGATTGTAGACGCCGTGACACAATTTTTGTTACAGCCCTAGCGTTTGACAACCGTGGTTAAATCGTCAAATAGTGCACACTAAACAGTTGATTCAGATCAGACCAAACACGTTGAGGGCTAAAACCAGCACTCCTTGCTAGCACTTGAAACTCATCGATAGAATATTTGTAGGAATTTTCAGTGTGAATGCTTTCACCTTCTTTAAAACGAATCGGTTCACCTTCGATGTTTACCCGTTGATCTTTGGCTGATACCAAATGCATTTCAATACGCCCTTGTTGCTGGTTATAAATGGCTTTGTGCTCAAAGTTCTTAGGATGTATATCCGTATCCAATTCGCGGCGCATGCGGTGTAGCAAGTTTTTGTTGAACTCTGCCGTCACACCCTGGCTGTCATTATAGGCTTTATGCAACACCTCTGGATTCTTTTTCAAATCTACTCCAATGATTAATGCACTCCCATGGCCTAATTTTTTTCGCAGAAAAGTTAAAAATTGTTCGGCTTCCTTAGGTTCAAAATTACCAATACTTGATCCTGGAAAAAAGGCCAGAACATTCTGAACCGAAACCGATTCAGGTAAATCAAAATGTTTACTAAAATCTGCACAGATCGCCGTTATTGAGATATGCGGATAATCCTTAGCCAATTGCTCCGTCGAATAATGCAAAAACTCTTGCGATATATCCATGGCAACATATGATTTGGGATTTATTTCATCCAATAACAAACGGACTTTTTTGCTTGCACCACTACCTAACTCCAATAAGCAAGTATTTTCACCGACTAATTGCCGAATGGTTTTACTATGTTGACGTAATATGCCCATCTCGGTACGGGTTGGATAATATTCGGGCAATTCACAAATTTCATCAAATAATTCAGATCCCTTTTTGTCATAAAAATGTTTGGGTGAAATTTTCTTGGGTGCTCGTTTTAAACCACGAACAACGTCATCTTTGAATGAATGGCTCTGATGACTGGCATCTTTCATATGTCGAATTGAATAGGTCATAGGTCTCTCGCTAAACGTATGCCGCTAAACTGCCAACGGTCTTTGGGGTAGAAAAAATTTCGATAGCTGGCGCGTATATGCGATTGAGGCGTTACGCAAGAGCCACCGCGTAACACCATTTGGTTACACATAAACTTTCCATTATATTCACCGATGGCTCCGGCAGCAGGACGGTAACCAGGATAGGCGCTGTAGGCACTTTGTGTCCATTCCCAACAATCGCCAAATAGTTGAGAGTGTTGCGCTGCACACGGGTGATAGCGCTTGGATTCCTGAAAATTACCTTCAATTTTTTGCTGACGCGCAAGCACTTCCCATTCTTGTTCGCTGGGTAAACGTAAACCCATCCAACGCGCAAATGCATCTGCTTCGTAATAACTAACATGACAAACTGGCTCATTCATTTGCAAAGGCTGCATACCTGACAAGGTATAATTCATCCACTGGCCCTCGTTTTCGCGCCAATACAAAGGTGAACGAATCGAATTCTGTCGCAACCATTGCCATGCATCGGATAACCATAAAGCAGAGTTTTCATAGCCTCCATCATGCATGAACTCAAGATATTCACTATTAGTAACCAAACGTGATGCGAGTCCAAAGCC
The DNA here is from genome assembly GCA_029883265.1 of Gammaproteobacteria bacterium. GTDB lineage: Bacteria > Pseudomonadota > Gammaproteobacteria > S012-40 > S012-40 > JAOUJM01. The sequence goes on along the minus strand of JAOUJM010000090.1, from coordinate 12,043 downwards.
ACCCAGATAGCTTTGATGACGTGGCGTTTCATTATCGTAGTGAAAGCTCGATTCATCCGCGCCAATATCAAACAAACCTGCCGAATGCTGAGTCCAAGTCATTGCTGGCGGCGCGTCGTTGTTTGTGGGAGAAATTTTTACATAACATGGAAACAAAGGGTTCATCGACCAGCTATATTTTACATCCGTTAATAATAATTCCTGATGTTGTTGCTCATGATGCAAACCTAAAACAATGAGCGCTTGTAGCTTACTCCAAAATTTAGCGTCTGCTTGATCAATCAAACGATTCATATGCTGTTCGACATAGTGACGATAATCTAAGACATGATTTAGCGAGGGACGAGACAACAATCCTCGCTGAGGCCTTGGGAAATAATTACCGACGCCGTTGTAATAAGAATTAAATAAATATTCGAACTGTGGGTGAAACTGTACATAGCTAGGCAGGAAGGGTTTTAAAATAAATGTTTCAAAAAACCAAGTAGTATGTGCTAAATGCCATTTCGGTGGAGAGGTGTCGGCCATTGCTTGCAAGCCATAATCCTCCAGTTCGAGTGGTTCGCATAAATACAAACTGGTCTGACGTACTTGTTGAAAAAATGCTTGGGTTTGTTGAATGGGATTATTATTCAATAGACTATTTTCAGTCATCATTTCCAATCCTTGATTTACCGATTTCCTTTTTCATGAATGCTATCCAATGAACAGAAATGATTACTCGGGTGGATCAACTAAACGTGGCCGTCGATCTTCACCGACAGCGACAAATGTGACAGTCGCTTCAGTCACTTTAATACATTCTTCTTGTTGGCGATTTCGTTCAGCATAGACTTCCACAAACACCGTTATCGAAGTGCGACCGACGCGTACAACTTCAGCAAAACAGCTCACCAGATCACCCACAAATACGGGTTGATGAAACTGAAACTCTTTCACCGCAACCGTGACTACACGCCCTTTGGCTCGTCGCGATGCTTCAACACTTGCCGCCATATCCACTTGAGACATAATCCAGCCACCAAATATATCACCTGATGCATTGGTATCCTTTGGCATGGGAATAATACGTAAAGCGGGATTTTTGTCGGGAAGTTTCACAGGTTTTGTCATTACTTAAAAGCCTATCGAATTTTAATCAATATTTTTTACCAAATCTTCTTTAAATGCATTAATAACATAACTAGCCATAATTAGCATTGAATAAGTTGTTTGTGTATACAAAGATACGCGGCAATGTGCGCGGAAAAATATTTATTTTTAAATTAAGTAAAGCGTCAAAGCAAAATGCCGCTATGCAATGAAAGAAGCCATCAATTTTACAATTTTTTGAGTCACATGATCTTAGCGCTGAAACATTTGATTTTAACCAATAGAATACAGCCCGCTGTCCCAACTACTCCACTCGTCATCAATAATCAACCCATAGACACCTCCAGCTATCAAGGTCTCACATTGCCTGAGCAAAAACCTCGGCAATAATTATGAACATTATAATAATAACAGCATGAAGCTACCGCCCCCCTCCCGGGGGCTTTTTTTAATATTTCACTCGTGTTTACTGCCAGAATAAACCCCTTTTAAAATATGATTATGCTAAGCTAGTGCAACCAAATATTAATAAGGGCACACAAAATGGAATACTCGAAGTCAGTTGTCATCAGCCCAGTGAGTCGTATAGTCCGCTTTTTTATTGGTTTTTTTATTGCATTACTCGCCTATGTGCTTCCTATCAGCATGTTTGAGTTTGCCATGCACCATGTTATCACTTTGGTACTTTGGCTAACCGCGGCCGTCGGCTGGGATCCGATTACGGCTATTGTGATTGGTTTAAAGAAAAAATACGAACATTACACAGTCATGGCGGGAAAGTTTAAATTGTAATCACTCAGCCTTAGCCTTAGAAACCCAAGGCGCTAAGATTCCCTTTATTTTTTACTGAGACTTTACCTTCACGATTAGGCCGTCCCATCATATTGAGCGAACGACCTAACATGGATTGTGCACCTTCGCGTGATGCAAACACGCCATTAAAATCGTAATCGCCTTTTTGAGTTAGCGTTAAATCACCATTCAATTCTAATGGTCCGTTGCCCCCGTCTTTAAGTTCAGCCTGTATACCTTTGTCCGTGGTACTGACAATAGCTGACAAGGTGCCTAATTCCAAACGCTGCGGAAAACGGGAACTGGCATCACTCCACAACACCCGACCCTGAGCTTCTAAGGGAGTTTTTCCGTCGAGCACCACGGATTGCAAATTAAAATTAAATTCGCCTCCAAGTTGCAAGGCTGGAATTTTTAAAAGACCGAGTAGGGTTTGTGCATCGATGCGACCACTTACATTTTTCAAAACAATATCACCACCGATGCTTCGTGCAGCATATGCATTGATTCGTCGTTGACCTAAACTAGCGGAAATATCAGCCGCAACTCGCCCCATTAATAGATGACTCGGATGTAAACTCCACTGCACACCTGTGATAGATTCACGACCAACATTAATTTGTTCAATTTCGCCATTCCAGACACTGCCGTTAACGCCATAAACCTTAAGCGGCAAATTGTTTGCAACTAAACCAAAAATCAAATGTGCTGGAGTTTGCACAATTAGAAATAACAAAAATGCGGCAACACCCACTAAAATTAAACGCTTGTTGCTTTTCAACTGGGTGCTCCTTCGATAATCAAACGTGCACTCACTCGGCCAGACGCAGCCTCTTTGTCAATAACAGCAGAAGCAACACTAAACGAATATTGAGTTTCAATTTGCGCCACCCAACGAATCAAATCATCAAACGAGGCTTGTTCAAACCATACTCGTACTTTATTAGTCCCTTCTGGTTCGACCCGTCTAACCGCATCACCAAGTTGGCTACGCCTAGCTGTGGAATCTATTAAGGCCAACAAGGACTGTCCGCTATTGTTTATCGAACGCCCGGTATTGCGTTGCAAAATTCTAACTTCTTGTGATGTTTGTTTTGCCCAATCGATAAATTTTTTCTCACGCTCAATCGATTCTTGCAAATCCGCTACATTATTGTGTATCGGTTGCCAGACGCCGGCGTAGATAATCGTAATCGCTAAAAACACCGCACCGACACTCAGCATAATTCGCTCACGCGGTTGCAATTGCATCCAAAAATTCAAAAATTGTTGCCAATACTGTTGCATTATTTTTTCGCCTTAATTTGTAAGCGACCTTGCACTTTGTTTTCTTTTGATGCTGCTGACTGGATTTCTACATCCATATTAGCATCACTCATGAGCTTTTGTTTTAACTGATCCAGCACTTGTAAACTAGACACTTCCACTTCAAGATCAAGCTGGTCTGTTTTGTAACGAATATTACGCAGAATCAGTCCTGGTGTATTGCGAATGGCGTCACCTGAAGTGCTTAACATCTCCATGAAGCTTACGCCGCCGCTAGCGCCACTACCTTTAAGCGCTTTGAGTTTACTATCCCAATCTTTACGTCCTACACCGCTGGTCTTAGTGGTTTGTGGAAAAGTTTGTTTAAATATTTTGACAGATTCCGTGCGTAATTGATCAAGTTCGCTATTAAAAGTGAATCCTTGAGTAATAGCGAGGGCCAATTGAATGACAAACCAAATTCCAAAAAGAATCGAAGTTAAAAACCAAGGACGTAAATACTTACCGACTTGTTCGCGACGACTGTAATCGCCTTGTAATAAATTCAAACTGGTTTTTGCATCAAAACCATTGTCAGCGATCAAGCCAAGTAAGCCTTTGGGGCATTCTTCCGTGCGTAATTCAATGCGCTCATCGACGACAGGAATAATACGCGCCACATCTTGTTCGTTAGCTGCGCATTGCCAGGCAGTGATATGGCCGGGTAAATCTTCACCGACTTCTTTAACCGCCAAGGGTAATACCCGTCCCAAGTTTTCCGTGTCGACCGCAAAACTGGGATAACGTTGATTGCGCACTAATGTGGTTTGCTCTTCAACCACAAGACCCCAGCCATCATCCTGTGCCGGTATAGCTAATACATCGGGAATCACATAATCGGCGATTAAACCGTTTTGCAATAATTGCGCTTGCCAATAATCCATTTTGCGCCGATCCACCACGGCGGTCATATAACCTTTTTCGTCGTCGCGCTCACCCACGGCGAAATGCATGTCTTCAACGTCACCGATCACTTGATCTTCCACTGCATAAGGAATTGCTTTAAGTAAACGTTGCCTGTTTTGTGTGGGTATGGCTACCTGGGTAAGCAAAATGTCGTTACTCGGCACTAATAAAACAACTTTCGCACCCAAGGTTTGATTGGCTGCTTCACTTAAAGGACCACGAGTAATGGGTGACGCCTGACCCTCGTTATCCACACGCATCCATGCGGCATTAAGTTGCTCGGGGCTACTATGTGATTCATCAATTCGTATAAAAACCTGACTCATAATTATTCCGTAATATTAGATCCCGTGGGTGCCAATGGCCCGGGCTATGACAAAATTACTACCGGTAGTGTTGCGATACAGTAAACTATTTAACATTAAACTATTCTTACCCACAGTTGCCGTGGATTGCGCCAGAAAATAACTACTTTGCACATCCAGGCCAGTGAAATCCTCGGCGATTTTGCCTTGTTTTTCAGCTTTGTCATCCCCGGTGAATTGATCTTTAAGCGCATCGGTAAAAGTCGCCACATCTTTAAAAGGTCTGGTAATGCGGTCGGCAATCACTGTATTGATCATTTCTTCATTAACAATATCACTCAATGCCGCTAAAACCACCGGATCAGCCGTATTCGGATTAATCGTGGTGCTATTATCCGGCAAAGCAGTCATGTATTGTAACAAACCAGGTATGGCTACGGGCTGTTCTTGGTCGCTATCATCTACCTTGCCATAGAGTAATTCTTTAGTAAAACCCTGCACAAGTATCAGTTCACTGGCACTGGCTAATAAGCCATTGGCAGTACTATATGGCAGCTCCAAACTGGAGTATTCTGCATCTTCTGCACCGAAGTTACCGCTAATCTGAGAATCCGGGTCCAACCAATCGACTAAGGCATCGACGAGTTGCAAGGCATCCGCTTCGCTTTGTAAGTCAGCGATCACTTTGTTTAAAATACGGATAAAACGGTCTTTTTGTTTGGTATCTGCCAGCCATTGAACATTACCGTCTTTTTCTTTTTGCACCACTAGATTATTCACATTGAATTTGGTCTCCTGATCATAAACCTTAGCACTAACGGCTGATTCAGTGTCTTCAAATGTCCATTCAAACGGAAATTCATGAGTTCCACCTTCATTGGCGGTTTCGGGACTGAAAATGCGGTCATATTTCACTTTTTCTGTATAGACTCGCAGTCCTTCCATGGCCACGGCTTCAACCGCCATGGCATATAAATATAATTGTTCATTGTTAAATACATTGGTTGCGCGACGAATATCCATGAATTGGCGTGAAGCTACGCTGGTTGCGGCAATCGTCGCCAGGGCAACAATTAAAATTGCTGTGATTAACGCAACGCCCGCTTGTTGTTTCATGAGCCGACCTCGTTTGATTCATTGCCTTCGGGTTTATTGCCAGTTGGGTTATTGTTAGCAGAATTTGCTCCACCCTGCGAATTCTGGTTTTTTTGATTTTGCACGCCACCTGTGGTTGCATTAAATACTTTCTCTGGAATCGAAGGTACACGAAAAACACGGCGAATTTTTCCATATTGTTTTGTGTTCAACGTTAATTCAATTGCCATGGGTCGTTTTTTTGTATCACTTTGTGGTGGCCACTGCGGTTCCCAATCATTCGGACCGGTGGCAAAACGTAATTCAATATCCTCAACACCTTCGAATAACATTCGAGCGGCAGGCTCGCCTGTGTCGCTGGCTCGATCCAAAATATTCCAATTCAAACGGATCAGTTTATCCTCGTCGAGTTTATAAGCGACACGCTGTAAATTGCTGCGCTTTAATGGCCCTTCAGGCTCGCCTTTTATCAAATGCAACATGGGATTGCGCCAACCTGCACGCGTAAACTCAATCACATATGTACCAGCACCGCCACTCACTAACGCGGGGTGTTGATCACCAAAATCATCACGAATACCACGTCCGATAATTTGCTCAAAATCGCGCATCATAAAATTAAACAAGGCTTGCAGTTTCACCATTTCATCAGCGCGATTTTGAATTTGTTCGCGATTATTCAGTATATTATTTAAACCACCATAAGCCATGGCCGACAAAATAGCGAAAATCGCCATTGCGATGAGTAATTCCAGCAGAGTAAAACCAGTGTTTGTTTTTTTCATGGGCTGGTTTTTTGCGCAATTGCGCGTAGTCGTGCCAGGGGTTTTTTCGATCGCTGGTCACGAAACACTTCGATTTCCATTTGCCGCAAGTTGGGAATATTTTTATCTGCGGGTTTAACCACAGTACGCCAAACCCATTCATGATTACCCATTTCTTCGCTACCGCTATCAATGCCTACATCCGGCCATTGATTTAGACCTTGAATTTCTGCAATACGATTCATGGCCACCCAATGGGCAAAAGTCTTATCACGTAAATAACTGACACTTTTGGCCGAGCTAGTCATGGTTTGGAAAATAGCCCCTAGGGAAATTGCAATCACCGCCACGGCAATTAGTACTTCAACCAGAGTGAAAGCTTGCTCGGCTTTAGCGATTCTCATCGGGTTTGCCCACATATTGCACATTGCCTAAATAATCGGAGGCGACGCCACGACTTCCACCATCATCGTTTTCCACATAGAGTTCAAATGGCACAACATCGCCAGAGGATAAAATCGGGATCGAGTGTTGATATTTATTTTTTTCAGCTTCTTCTGGGTTTTCAGTTGATGATGCTGATCCAGCATCGACTTGCAGACTGACTTCTTCACCATTAATAATCGCACGCAAACTTAAACCTGAGGGTAGTTCGCGTGCACGAAAAACCGCATCTTCTTCATCAAAGGGTTGTATACCTTGATCTGTGATTAACGCAAAATCGTATCCATTCTTCGCCAGACGAAACAGAATATCACGCGAATTAAAAATCGCCTCTTCCACCGCCAGGCGGGTTAAGGCTTCGATACGCCGTGCTTCTTTGTCCAGGCTTTGATCCGTATTCAGATTCACGCTCAAGGAGGACATGGAAATAATAATGCCTACTATCACCACCACAACCATTAACTCGATTAAGGTGAAACCTCGCTGGACGCTGCGATTTTTATATTTGAATACAACCGTGGGAGCGATTTTTTTGTTCTTTGTTGGCTGCTTTCCCATAATTTTCAAGAAGTTAAGTTTTTACTTAACCTCATCCATGTTCCAGTTGCCAATATCCTGGTTGATTTCTTCACCACCTTCAGCACCATCAGCACCTAGGGTGTAAATATCAATGCTGCCATTCACGCCTGGGTTTAAGTATTGGTATTCATTGCCCCAGGGGTCTTTTGGTAAACGATCCATGTAACCACCACTTTTGTAATTCTTAGGCTCAGGACTGCCTGTTGGTTCCGTAACCAGGGATTGCAGGCCTTGATCGGAGCTAGGATAAACAAAATTATCCAGTTTATAGAGGTTGAGCGCTGATTCTAATACCCGAATATCTTGCTTGGCCTTGGTCATCCGTGCTTTATCGGGATTATCCATTACTTTCGGCACCACAAAAGTGGCTAATATTCCAAGAATAACAATGACCACCATAAGCTCGATGAGGGTGAAACCGGATTGGCGATGATGGCGAATGGCTGGGGTTGTGCTCTGTTTTTTCATTGCAGGTGTCCGTTCGGTTAATCAAATTCAAATAATGTCCTGTTTGGAGTGCAAAACGCAAAAAGCGTTCCGCAAACCCTGCATATCATAGCAAATAAACACTCAGTATGCTGTTACAAACACTTGTATTATGATGTGCTACACTGTAGCGGTTAACATAACTTATGCACTGAGGTATTGGTGATTTTTCACAAATTAAATTTTTCCAACACATTAGTTCCACTCATTTTCCTTATTCTGGTTTCATTCTCGCAAACCACTATAGCGGGCTGTGACAGTCCACCGGGGCCTCGCGTCAACTGGTCGGGCTGCGATAAAGCAGGTGTCGACCTATCTGGCCAGGATTTGCGCGGCGCAGTCATGATTGAAACCAATTTGAGTGGCGCTAAATTAGACAAGGCTATCTTGCATGATGCCGATCTTGGCTTTGCTAATTTCAGCCAAGCGAGCCTAAAAAAACTTAAGGCGAAAAACACCCGCTGGGTGGGTGCCAATTTCACTCAAGCCGATCTTTCCGGCGCACGTTTAAGTGGAGGCAGCTTAAGCCGCAGTATTTTCAAACAAGCCAAGGCCAATAATGCACGCTTCGATGGCACTGAATTTTATAATGCCAATCTCAGTCAAGCCGTGTTTGATCAAGCCGTGTTTACGCATAGTGTGCTTGATTTAGTCATAGCGCAACAAAGTTCGTTTGTAGGCGCCGATTTTTCTCAAGCACGATTAGATAAAGCGGATTTCGAAGAAAGTTCTCTGGTGCAAGCTAAATTTAATAAGGCCAAATTGCGCCAGGCGAATCTAGTTGATGCTGATTTAAGTCAAGCCGATCTTAGTGGCGCTGACTTAAGTGATGCGGATATTTTGGGTGCTAAGTTGGATCAAGCAGTGTTGGCTAACACTTTGTGGATTGACCGTAGACGTTGTCGTCCGTTGTCTGTGGGAAAATGTCAATAAGACAGACGAGAGTATATTTTTAATAAGCAGGCTATACCGTTTTCAGTTTGTTAGAAATAAAAACGATAACTTAAATTCATCAATGGCGATTCGTTTTTCTGTACCGCGATATCATTCGGGGTAAAACTGTATTCACGCCCGATTTCCACCTGCAGCCAAAAACTGCGCTTAAACTCTTTGCTCACAATCAGGCTCGGTGACATGGTTTGATAGGCGCCACCCATATCGGCCTCACGCAAATAGAAAATTGTTTGTGCAGTTAACTGCCATCGCGAACGGGTTACGTAGCGATCACGCAAATCGATTTGATAACTTCGAAAATTATTAGCGTCTATCATCCTAGCACTCATAATCAAGGCGTTTTGTCTGAACAACAAATCACTCAAGTAGACTTGCCCAGCCAGTTCCCGTTGAAAATCCCGATCGGCTACAATAGTGGACAAATCATCGGTAAAGTGGCTACGAACATAGCTCCAATCTAGATCTAGATTGAATTCCACATCATCACTTAATTGATAACTCCAGCCATTGGAGACACGATACATCATTCCTGTTTTCTGCATAGCTTGCCGCATAATTTCAGCATCGCTTTGTTGCTGCTGTAATTGCGCCAGACTCGTGGCGGCGAACTTATTATCAGTCAATGCGGTTTGTGTTTGCAGCAACGGCAAACGCCGTACATCAATATCTGCATCCCAAATCCAACGTTTGTTTAATGCAAACTGACTTTGCATCCGTGCCATATTGGCTTTATTAAAATGCGTATCATATTCAAAAAAACTGTTGATATAATTTCGCTTTTGATAATAACTTGCATGAAAACCAAGCCCCTGGCGATTCACTAGATTATCAAGATACTCAGTACTGATATATGGGGTTATATCAAAAGAGTCCTGTATTCCTATAATGGAAAAACTGGCAGCCATTAATGGTCGACTGGTATTTATTGTTTGCTTGGATGTCCAGTCCACTGGATAACCCAATTGAATATTCAACGCCGTGTTTTGCCAAATTGGATAGGCCACTTGCGCGCCATCAATACGTCCCCACACGCCAAGCGTGGAACTGTAACTACGTCCAAGATTGAGATACAGACCTTGCTTTTTCTGTTTGTAGCGTAAATATAAATTGTTAAATTCAAAATCAGCCTCTCCATCATTAATCGTTCTTAGATCAGCCATGCTTTCAGCATTAAGATTAATCTGGTTGGTGCCATCAAAAACCATTTTTATTTCGCTATTTAAAAATCGCAACCGCTGTTGATGACCCAGACTATTCACAACGCCACGTTGTTTGAATGTCATGTCACTACTGCCAAAATAATAGAAATATTGACTGATGTAACTGCTGCTATAACTATCCAACGCGGTTTTTTTTCTCGGTTTAGCCAACGGCTTCTTTGGTTTCAAGTCTCCTGCCAATAAACCCGACAAACGCTGACGTACCCGCACTGCATCTTCACCGTCCGGGTATTGTTTAAGATATTGATCAAACACTTTTTTTGCATGAGCATCCTGACCATTACGCTGACGCGCGACCCCAAGATATTCCAAGGCCTCTTTTTGCGAATTGTTTTTCGCTTCATTGAGTATGTTAGTGTAAATGACGATTGCTTGATTGTATTTTTGTTCTCGCAAGGCTTTTTTCGCAGACTTCAATTTCTGCGCGAGTTTTTGTTCATCACTTTTGAGTTGAAATGCCACATCAGGTAACACTACATGTAAAATATTTTTCTGCGCATCGATTTGCAACTGAAAGCGTTGACGATTGACAAACTGAATATTCAGGCGCAACTCACCTCGCTGATCCAAATGTGCACTAATTTTGTTTATTGGTAAATTGGTTTTTTTCGGCAACACCAATAACTGATCGCCTTGAATATAATTAAACGTATCTCCTGGTTTTGATAAACGCAAATTGATAAAAACAGCACTTCCGGCTTCTCGGGGAATGTGAGACAAATATTCCACCGATGTTGCAAAATGAAAACTCATACGAATGGGTATCGATTGATCATCATAAACCAGGTCTTCGACAATATTGAGTGCTGCAAGCAAGGGACTACTAAACATTATCAGCAGTACCACAGCGGCATTTTGCCGATAAAAACGAGCGGAAAAGCAGCGCATCATCACCTACCAATCCCCGTTGCCACTGTGTTCACGATCACGGCGTCTCAAGATCACAGTGAACGTATTATTGGTATACATATGACATGCGCCTGAACAATCGCGTAATTCACTTACGGTATAATAGATGGTGTTAGGCACTTCGGTTTTTTTATGCGGTCCACTGCGATAATCACCGGCATGGCAAGCGGCGCAATCCGGCGCATAGGCTATGTTCCAGTTTGGCACTTCATTATTACGATGACAGTTACTACACCGCGATTGGCTATGGCCCGCCGGAAAATTTGCTGACAAATGTCGATAAGTGATCGCCGGTGTCCAGCCATCCGTGCGATGGCAGCGTGCACAATCCTGTGTCGTTTGAAAATGCCCGGTGGGCAGTCCACGAGCATTGGTATCGTTGTGACAACGTGCACAATTATCAACAATACCCGTATGATTAAAATGGGTGGGTATCCATGCATTGGTGGTATGACATAGCGAACAATCATTTGTTGTCGGCAAATGACCAGTTAAGGGCAAACCAGGTACATCAGTGTTGTTATGACATCGCTCGCAATTATTCAGAATGCCTGTGTGATTGAAATTTGCAGGTATCCAGGCTTGAGTACGATGACATTGATGACACTCGAATGTGGTTTGGATGTGCCCGGTGAGCGGCATACCGGGCACATCGGTATTATTATGACAAACATCGCATTGATCGATAATGCCCCTATGATCAAAGTTTGCTGGTATCCAACCACTGGTGGTATGGCACATATTACACTCAAATGTGGTTTGCACATGCCCGGTTAACGGTTTGCCAGTAGCATCCGTGCGATTGTGACAACGACTGCAATTATCGACAATTCCAGTGTGATCAAAATGTGTTGGGGTCCAAGCTTGTGAGTTATGGCAAACATAACAATTTTCATTAGTTGGTAAATGCCCGCTTAATGGCATGCCTTGTAAATCGGTGTTGTTATGGCAACGGTCACAATTATCAACAATACCCGTATGATCATAGTCGGTTGGTGACCATGCGTTAGTGCTATGACAGCGCTCACAACTCAAAATGGTTTGCACATGGCCAATGTTTGGTTTGCCCGGTGCCTCGGAATCGTTATGACAACCTGTGCAGCCATCAATGATGCCTTGATGCGTAAAGTTTGCTGGCGTCCAGGCACGAGTACTATGACAATAATAACAATCTAGACTCGTTTGCACATGA
>JAOUJM010000339.1 GCA_029883265.1 Gammaproteobacteria bacterium | reverse complement strand
CTCGCATATTTTAAAAAAAGGAAATCGTAAAAACTTTTTTATGGCCATTACGCCAGAACAACACCAAGAAACTATAGCAACAGCAGCATCGATGTTTGATGCAGGTGCCACGGTTTTGCATTTAATGGGGTTTGAGGCAAAAATGGGTTTTGGTCGGAGTATGCTGAATCAACAGGCCGGCTTATTATCAAGTCTTCCTGGTTTTGCTGGTGCATTAAATGATTGGCGCAATTCAATTCAGTCATTTTGGGGTTTCCCAGTATTAGCGGACAAAGATGAAATTATTATTGATGTAGAAAAAAGAATACTGACCGTCAATGACCAGCGATACTACTTACCGCTAATAATGGAAGTGGGAAAAAATAAACAAACTCAATTTAGATTTCCAATATCCAATTCAAATGAAAAAAATGGATTAGCCGTGCATTTAGTCAAACTAGCGAAGGATAGAACGTTTTTGTGGGTAGACAAGTGTTCAGCCATTAATACCATTAGTAAGCCCAGTGATGCAGAAAAGTATTGCATGCTCTACGGGCAACTCGGCGGTAAACGGGTGCAAGAAGAACTAAAACAAAGCAGAGTCATACCTGCACAGCTTTTGACGGGAGGTCAATTGTCACAAACGGCTAGTCATATTCAATAGCAAAAATCAAATGTAGCGACCTATTGTTGAAAATCTTTTCTAGTTTAAATCTAGTTTGTGCGATGGACTGTGGCGAGGATTTGAAAAAACTCAGAAAAAAATCAATAAAAAATAATGTCAGATGAAATAAAAACGTAATTGGATTGTTAGTTAAGTTAATGTTTAATCAACTCATAGTCATGGAGGCTATTTATGAAATTTACAACAAAATTACTTATATTGCTGGTCGGAGCTTCGTTAGTATTGCCAGTTTATGCTGACAAAAAAGACCCGAAGTTAGGCGCGATAAAAGCACGTAAAGCTGAAATGCTCTTACGTTCCTTTAATGCAGGCCCCTTGTTTGCTATGGCTAAAGGCAAAATACCTTATGATGCAAAAAAAGCCACAACCATGGCCAATAACTTAAAAGTGTTGCTTGAACTAAACAATGGTGCGGCTTGGATGCAAGGCACTTCGAATAAAGAGTACAAAAAAGATACGACGGCTCTGCCTAAGATCTGGGATACCTGGCCCAAGATTGCTGATTATGGTAAAGATTATGGTAAGGCGGTTAATGAACTTGCAGCTGCTGCCGGTAATGGTCAAGACGCATTAAAGGCGAAGATTAAGGCTTTGGGCAAAGCTTGTAAGGAATGTCACGATGAGTTCCGTGAAAAGGACAAATAGAAGCAAACCATGAAAGGCTTTGTTCTTGAAAAAATCTGGGACCCCGTGACGCGTATATGGCACTGGGTTCTAGCTTTGGCAGTGATTTGTAATTGGTTTTTTGGCGAGTTCATGTCATTTGATACGGTAATGTGGCATTTCTATATAGGTTATTTTATCCTTGCCCTCATGGTTTTCCGTTTGCTATGGGGAATTGTAGGACCGGCACCGATTCGTTTTAGCAGTTTTTTTCACTCGCTCAAATTCATGCCCACTTATATCAAAACAATATTTAGCCGAGAACCTAGCGGTACGCCGGGGCATAATTCTTTGGGTGCACTCTCAGTGATTGCATTTATTGTGGTGTTAAGTGCACAGGCAACAACTGGTTTGTTCCTAGAAACCGAGGACTTTTTTGAAACCGGTCCGTTATATGATTTTGCTTCGGATGAATTGGTGAAAATATTCACCCTATGGCATCATCGCCTTTCAAATATTCTGCTGGTGTTGATCGGACTTCATTTTATGGCCATTATATTCTATTGGTCTTGGAAGCATGAAAACTTGATTCGACCGATGATTAATGGCTGGAAGTGGGTTAAACGAGACTAGATCGGCTTATTTAACTAAAAAAAATTATAATGAGTATGCTCTGGTCATGATTGTCAATGTTGGGTAGGGATTTGTACATCGGTTTTTTTTAAGATGTTGATTAATTCTGCTACCCATCAAACAATTGGCTTTTCTGATAAGCAAAAAAATTATCGTTAGCCAATAGTAAAATCCTCCCCACGATTATTGTTAACAGTTTGATAGCGCTGAATATCGATGGACAATAAATGTAATGGAATTTAATACGCTAAGCATTAGTCAATTGACATAGCGACAACTGGACGTTTAAATTTTCGTCGAGCTTTATCCACGTTGGACCGAGACACACAGTTTTCCACATGGTCGTTAATCATACCCATGGCTTGCATGAATGCATAGACAGTGGTCGGGCCTACAAATTTCCAACCCAATTTTTTCAGGTCCTTGGCCAAGACAATCGATGCTTCTGAGGTTGAAACGCTTTGCGGTGCTTGCAAAGTCTCTGGACGTGGTTCATATCGCCAAAAAAAACAAGCGAGTGAACCTTCAGTTTTTACCAATTTACAAGCTTGTTTTGCGTTATTAATGACGGCTTCGATTTTCCCTCGATGGCGCACAATGCCTTCGTTTTTTAATAAACGCGTAACATCAGATTGATTGAATCGTGCAATTAGATTGAAATCGAAGTGATGAAAAGCTTGGCGAAAATTCTCACGCTTAGCCAAAATTGTACGCCAACTTAAACCCGATTGAAAACTTTCAAGACATATTTTTTCGAAAAGCCGAAAATCATCGTCCACAGGGAAGCCCCATTCCTGATCATGATAATCAAAAAACTCGGGAGCTGCGGCGCACCATGAGCAACGGGGTTGACCATCGGGTCCATTGATTGTTTTACTCATTTCTACAATGTCTCCTAGCGTAACTAAGCAATCGTCGTCGTATCAACCAAGAACTGAAGTCGTTCATCGGTTTTTGCAGGTGTTATTTCGATAATTTCTGCTTGAACAATATCATGTACGACAAATGGATCAGTGTTAATCCGCGTTTCTAGCTCTGTTTGAGTGAGATTGTGCGCGATAATTCCACCGCCCAAATTATGATGCAGGCTACCAATCAAGAGAAAAACACCGTCGTCAAAGCCGCTTTTGATCCAGCGGTTGTGCTCATCCATGTATTCACCGGCGAGGCTTTTATTGTTAGAAAATTTAAGTTGAATAATAAACAAGGCGCTATCCTCCATAAATATTATTATACAAATATGTGGTTGTGTTGTGTTTCGATTGTCAGTGAGTCCAACCATTTCCCCATATTATTCACTTCACGCTGAACAAAAATTTCATCGCTAAATGCATTAGCCAATGTTGCCACACCTTGACTAAAAGCAAGCACGTGTAAGGCCAGTTCATCAGCAGTGTCAACGTGTCCAAGCAAAATGAATTGTTGACCTAACCATTGACGAAATAGGTCGAATAGTTTATTCGCATCTGCTTCCGCAGAATGATTTAATTTATTTAATTCACTACACAAGGTGCCGACTGGGCAACCATAGCTTATTATTTTGTTTTGGTTCATGATCAAAATATTAACAAAGCTACGAATGCGTTCGAGGGGATGTTGATTGTGTTTTTCCCAGGTATTGAGCAAGGTCTGTGTTCTAAGGAAACGAAGTTTAATGACCGCGTCAAGTATTTCGTCTTTGCTTTTGAAGTGGTAATAAAAATTACCACGGGAAATATTAACCGCTTGTGAAATATCAGCAAACGAGGTATGTTCAAAGCCCTGCTGGTAAAAAAGTCGATCTGCCGCTTCTATTATTTGTTCGCGGGTCGTTTTGCCGTTCATTCTATTAGCAAACCTAAATCACATAAAACACTTAAGCAGACTGCGAATAAAACAGTCACCAACAAAATCACTTCTTTCTTTCACTAGGACGAGTGTCCTATCGCAGGCTCAATCATAGGACATGTGTCCTAGTGAGTCAAGTCTCACTTTGTTACAGTCCGATTGTTAAAGATTCAAATTTGAATTCGATGAGAAGTAAACGATTTTGCTGAAGCAGCGGCGGGTCAGTTAATGTCTGGTGTCAGTGACTACAGTTTCTGTTGATATTTCCCCCAGGCTTGGGCGGTGGCCTTGTTTTGCCAATTGGTTTTAATCAGAAACTGTAATCACTGATGTGTTGTTACTATACAAATTTGGGTTTGATTATAATATGAAATATTACCATTTTCTTTTGTTTAAAATTATTTCAAAACAGATATTGTCTGCATTAGAAATCATAACGAGTCTCGAAAAATATTCGGTCATTTCGCGCAATACCATTGATAAAAAAGTTATCGCCGGATTGGTAAACAATAGCGCCTGCTGAAACGCTCCAAGCATCGGCTGGTTTATAGGTA
>JAOUJM010000089.1 GCA_029883265.1 Gammaproteobacteria bacterium | reverse complement strand
GGTGGGCTTCGACAAGTTCACCTTTTTTGTCCAAAGGTAGGGTGCGACGATGATCCGTTAAGGGATGAATCACGACTGTAGTGTCCTGACGCGCTTCAACCACTTCGTCGAGATAACAAATAGCGCCGATACGTGCAGCAGTTGTTAAGGGGCCGTCTAACCAGCGAGTACCATTCGCATCTAATAAATAACGTCCGACCAAATCAGAGGCTGTCATATCTTCATTACAGGCCACCGTGATCAATGGTTTGTTTAACTTCCATGCCATGTGTTCAATAAAACGCGATTTACCGCAACCGGTTGGGCCTTTAACCATGACGGGCAAGCGTGCCGCATAGGCCGCTTCATATTTCACAACTTCATTTTTTTGTTGCTCATAAAACGGTTCAGATTTAATTTTGTATTGATCAATATTAGTCATGATTCCACCTGCAAATTATTTTGTTGCATAGAACATTCAGCGCTGTTGTATGATAGCGGTCGACAAATTTAAGTATTCCCTTGGCTATTGCTTCGTGAATAAAATAGCATGGTCTTAAACACTGGTTACGCTATTGAGTTTAGCAATGATAGCGGTAATTGCAGCACATCGCTTAAAATTATAAGGTATCGATTCTACACTTGATGCATAAAATTCAAGCTTTCTTAGTTGTGCTTAAAATCAATTTAACAAAAAAAGCCCCTGTGCAGGGGCTTTTTTCTGTTGGAATATTCGCTTACTTGTGAACACCCAATTTTTCGCGCCAACCTGGGAAGATCTTGTCGGCATCTTGTGGGAATGACTCGAATGCACGAGCAAATTCTTTATGCTCTTTGGCGTATTCGATTGGGTCCGCACCTTGTTTCCAGCAATCGTAAGCTTGACGAAGTGAGGTCGCGCCTGCTGCTGGAGAATCAATATGACCGTAAGAACCGCCACCCGAGGTGTTAATCACGTTGCCATGGCCTAGGTTTTCGAAGAACCCAGGAAGACGTAACGCGTTCATACCACCAGAAATGATCGGTGTCGTAGGTTTCATTCCATACCATTTTTGATAGAAGAAAGGCCCTTGACACTCGTCGCGCTCAATCATATATGCAATATTTTTATCATCGGCAGAGCCTTCCATTTTACCGTAGCCCATAGTGCCCACGTGGATACCGGAGGCGCCTTGTAAACGGGCAATTTTTGCTAATACGAAAGCATTGTAACCACGTTTTGACGAAGGTGAAGTCACTGCGCCATGACCGGCACGATGGTAGTGTAAGTATTGGCTTGGATAGTTACGACGTGCAGTCGTCACCATACCTGGGCCACCGACGTAACCATCAACTAAAAATGCCACTTTATCTGCATCGGCACCAAAGGCTTCTAAAATGTAATCAGCGCGAGCTAACATTTCGTAATGATCATCAGCCGTAATATTTGCTGAGAACAATTTGGCTTGACCTGTTTCATCTTGTGCGCGTTTCATGGCATCCACAACTAATGGAATCACTTTTTTCATTGGACAGAAAACTTGGTTGCCTTGAGGCTCGTCATTCTTGATGAAATCGCCACCCAACCAGAATTGGTAAGCGGCTTCGGCAAACGGTTCAGGACGTAGACCGAGTTTTGGTTTGATAATTGTTCCCGCAATGTATCCACCGTCAACTACTGGGCGACCAAGAATGCGCCACATATCAGAGATGTCTTTTGAAGGACCGTCAAACAATTGCAACATACGGGGCGGAACATAGAAATCTTGCATTTGCGAGTTTTTAACATCGCCCATTCCCTGGTTATTGCCAATACATAATGTCAAAAAGGAAACAATCATGGCGCGACCGTCAATGACGTTGCGGTCGAATAAATCGATTGGGTAAGCAATCTTCATAATGTGATTAGCTTCGTCGATTTCATAAACCAATGCATCAACGCCTTTAGTGAAATCGTCAGTGGTGCAAACTTCCACGTTTGTACCAGTAGAAGACTCTGCAGCAAAGTGCGCGGCAACTTCTAAATAACCATAACCGGCTGCTGGTTCCATGGTATATGCCACAAGAACGTGGTTACCACCGGCAATTAAATCTTCTTCTTTCAGACTCAAATCTGAATAACGTGCTGATTGGTCCATTATTACCTCCAGTTGATAAAGCGTTTAAGCGCCGCGTATACGGCAAATGAATCTAGGCATTCGTGGGTAGTTTGTTGTGACTATTTAATTACCCACACAGAACTGGAGGGAATGATAGGCTAAAAACCATATAATTGATAATCAATTATACTTGTGGTGTTAATAAATAAAAGCTTATGGTTAATATAAGTTAAAAAACATAGTAAATTAGTGTGGAAAAGAAAAAGACTGATTCCTTTACCTAAAAATATCATTTTCTTAGAAGGATAATAGAAACTCTCATGATCTGAAGGTCACAAATTGCCCTTATTTTAAACTAGGCCGCAACGCAGCTCGGGAGAAATACGTTGAAAAATGAATGACTAATACAAAAGTCTTTGAACGACTTTGCTTAATTATTCTGGCTTACCACTTTTTATTCGATGCAATCGACTTTGTCGCATTTTTTTGTAACCTTATGTAAGAGTTATCAGAAGCATATGGACGTTAAGTCTAACGGTGACGATACAAAAGTATTGATTCCATGAGACAAATCTATGCATTTCATTCGAAATCGACGCCAATTGATTCTGCTAATTTCCGCCGCAATTTTTTTAGCTTTAACAGCAATCAGTTCCACCTATTGGTATTACAAACATTCCGAGGAGGAAGCAGGGCATCTTCTTGTCGATGAAGTTAAATTAATGCTATCTGTTTTTGAAAATCTATCGAAAACTAAAATGTCGAAAGCAGGTGCCATAGAGACATTAGTAGACTTTGCAGATAATAAGTCGAGTCACCATCAAGAATATCTCATTATTTACCGGCAAACACCAAGCGGATTCGTGCAAATAAACCAATCACCGCCTACACAAATGAATAAACAATTCCAATTGGAATTGAAAAGAGCGCTAGAAGGCCAACCAAGGTTGTATGATGGTTTGCGGGCAAACCATGAATCAGCCTACTTGGTATACATGGAATCGCCGAAAAACAGTCAAATCGTAGTTAGTTCACAGATGGAAAAAAATGAAATCTATGTGGGGGTGTTCAAAGCGGCATTTTTTGCGTTTGTTTTTGTAAGTGTAAGCATGATTGCTATTTCATTTGTGTTGTTGAAGGTAAGTAATTATTGGTTAGTAGATTTGGAAGCGCAAAAAAATCGAATCCAAGCGATCTTGGATAACTCGCCAGCGATGATTTACATGAAAGATTCACTTGGTCGCTTGGATTTGGCGAATAAAATATTCTCGGAAATGTATGAAAATGCAATCCAATCCCCTCTGGAAAAAGAAAAATTCTCTGAGGGTTTTACTGAAACAGAATTGAAAGTGGTTTCTCAAAAAAAGATAGTTGCACAAGAAGAAATATGGTTTGATTCAAAAAACAATAGATTTGTTTTCGAAGCCATATATTTTCCTATTTATATGGACAAAAACATAATAGGGGTCGGCCAAATTGCATTTGATATTACTGAACAAGAGCTGGCAAAACAGCTGGCTGCGAAAAATGCAATTCGGTATCAATCCATTTTTAACAATGATGACTTAGGAATAATGGTTGTCGACCTTGAGTCTGTACAAGTGATCGAGGCAAATAATCGAGTATTAAAAATGTTTGCTGGTGAATTACAAGTTAATGGCAATTTATTGGAATTATTTAACGCATACGCTATTACCTATTCGGACCTTGATTCACTATTTAGGTTCTTAGAAGACTCCAGAAACAGTGCAATTGAGTTTTCACGTAATGGTTTAAGTGCTTGGTTCGAAATAAGTCACTTTGACTGTAATGTAACAAATTCAGTTTGTGCTTTGTTAAGTTTTAAAGCAGTTACGGATTCTGTTCTAGAACAAGAAAAATTGAAACATAATCAAACCCTATTGAATGATGCACAACGAATTGCACAAATTGGTCATTGGGAATGGCATATTCAGACTGGTAGTTTAGTTTGGTCGCAAGAAATTCTTCGCATTTTTGATGTTGATGGTCGAGACTTTGAACCAACCTATGAGGCATTTCTGTCCTTTTTACCCAAGGAAGACCAGGAGAATGTGCAGAAGGCGATCGATTTAGCGTTGCAAGGTGAGAAGCCATACTCAATTTATCATCGAGTGATCACATCGACGGGCGAAGAAAAATTTGTTCATGAGCGTGGAACAATTTACCGTGACAAAGAAGGAAATCCTGAGCGTATGATCGGTACCGTGCATGATATTACGCAACGTATGGAACAGGAAAAACAAATACGCTTATTCGTTTCGGCAATCGAGCATAATCCAGTTGGTATGGCCATTATAGACAAAACCGGTGTCACTCAATATGTGAATACACGATTCGTGGTTGAATCCGGTTTGCAACAAAGTGATGTCATAGGATTTGCAATTGTTCCATTTTTACGTCACATGGATAAAAAACTAGGTGATCGAATTGAAAAGGCATTAAATAGCTTCGAAAGCTGGGAGGATGCTTTACAAATAAACAGTAGCGATATTATCGCCGAAAAGAAAGTGAAGCAGTTTGGTGTTTACCCCATCAATTATACCCGAGAAGGGTATACCCATTTTTTACTCTCAATTACAGACGTTAGCCGACAAAAACAAGCAGAAGAAAAGGTATGGGTTCAAGCAAACTATGACTCGTTAACAAATGTTGCGAATCGAATGCGTTTTCATGACCAACTGGAAAATATGTTGCACCGAGCAAAGCGTAAGGATGCTGAATTTGCAATTATGTATATCGATCTGGATGATTTTAAGCCAGTCAATGATAGTTTCGGACATGACTATGGTGACAAGGTTCTAAAAGAGGTGGCTTATCGCCTAAAAAGTATTATCAAACGCCAAACTGATTTGGTTGCGAGACTTGGCGGGGATGAGTTTGCAGTTATATTGGAAAACTTTTCTGATTTGCAAACGCTAGCATCCTTAGCACAGACGATTGTGAACTCTTTGTCTGCACCTTACTTTTTGGATAGTAATAACATATTAATTAGTTGTTCGATTGGTATTGCAATTTATCCAACTGATGGCGTGGATAAAGAAATTCTGCTGGGCGTTGCTGATGAAAATATGTATAAAGCCAAACAAAACGGTCGCAATACCTTTGTTTTGCAAAAATCACCTTCCGCCAGTGATTCGGTACGCCGTATTGGTTGATTTAAAGAGCCATTCACTCTTTTACTTTTTCTAGTGCTTAAACAATTGATATAAACTCGCTATACTTGGCTGATTCTACATTAGGAAGTGAATGGCCATGTCAGCCGGATTTAAATATACAGATACACCCAGCGCTCATCGTAAGGATTGGGACAATGTAAGGTCCTTATTGCCCTATATGTGGGAATATAAGGGACGTGTGCTGTTCGCATTGCTGAGTCTGGTGTTAGCCAAAATCGCGAATGTCGGTGTGCCGGTGGTTTTGAAAGATATTGTTGATCAACTCAGTATCAACATGAATTCAGTATTGGTGTTACCTGTTTTATTGCTAATGGCCTATGGCGCCTTACGTGTTGCCAGTTCCTTGTTTAATGAATTGCGAGATGTTTTATTTGCGCGAGTGCGCTATCGTGCCATGCGGCGCTTAACCATTAGAACTATGGATCATTTGCATCAATTAGCTTTGCGTTTCCATCTGGAACGCAAAACCGGTGCAATTAGCCGTGACCTTCAGCGAGGCGCGAGTAGTTTAAGTTCGCTATTGAATTATTTCACCTTCAGCATTATTCCAACCATTATCGAATTTAGTTTAGTCGCCGTATATTTATTGGTCTCTTATGACTGGGTTTTTACAGCAATTATTTTTTCGTCGGTTCTGGTTTATATTGGTTTTACCTTAGCCGTTATGAATTGGCGTATACACCATCGCCAAGAAATGAACAAACATGAATCCAACGCAAATAATATTGCAATGGATAGTCTAATTAATTATGAAACAGTGAAATATTTCAATAATGAAAAATTAGAAAAACAGCGTACGGATCAGGAGCTAGAACAGTGGGAAAGTAAAGGCGTGTTGGCACAAACGTCCATGTCATTATTGAATTTTGGTCAAGGCATAATAATCGCTTTGGGCGTCACCGTGGTTATGTTTTTCGCTTCTAGTCAAGTGGTGGCAGGTAAAATGTCCATCGGTGATTTGGTTTTGGTCAATGCTTTTCTATTACAATTGTTTATTCCGTTGGGCATGTTAGGTGTGATTTATCGGCAAATTCGCTATTCACTCACAGACATGGACCATCTGGTGACATTATTGGAAACGCCTGCAGAAATCGTTGATAGACCCAATGCCAAGGCTTTGCAAGTGAGTGTAGGACAAATCTGTTTTGATCGGGTGAATTTCGCTTATACATCCGAGCGACCAATTCTAAAGAATCTTAGTTTTACTATCGAAGCAGGTAAAAAGCTCGCAATTGTTGGTCCCAGTGGTGCAGGTAAGTCAACGATTGCACGTTTGTTATTTCGTTTTTACGATGTTAATAGCGGCGCCATTCGTATCGATGGAACAAATATTAGTGATGTCACACAAACAAGTGTTAGACAGAATATTGGTATCGTGCCACAAGACACGGTGTTGTTTAATGATAGTTTGATGTATAACTTGCGCTATGCAAACATCGATGCCAGTGAAGCACAAATTCATGAGGCGGCACGTTTAGCCAATATTCATGATTTCATTATGCAACTGCCGCAAGGCTACGACACTATGGTGGGCGAACGTGGCCTTAAATTATCGGGAGGTGAAAAACAACGGGTGGCAATTGCGCGGGTCATTCTTAAAAATCCAAAAATTTTGATTTTTGATGAAGCGACGTCTGCATTGGATTCTCGCTCAGAGCAAAGCATTTTGGCGGCTCTTAAAAATGCAGCACAAAATCATACGACCTTGGTTATTGCCCACCGTCTATCAACCATTGTCGATGCCGATGAAATTTTGGTTTTGGAGAACGGGCAAGTCGTCGAACAGGGCAGTCACGAATTATTACTCAGCCAACAGGGATCTTATGCCCATATGTGGCAGGTGCAACAAAGTGAGCCTGAGGCTTTACCGCCTGCCGATTAGAGTTTGATTTCAAGTTTATCAATTCGATATTGTAATTGACGTAACGTTAATCCCAATTGTTTGGCTGCTCGACTTTTATTACCTTGATTCTGACGAATCGCATTGATAATGCCTTGAGGGTCCGTATAGTGGATTTTTTGGTACGGACGGGTTTCGATTGCTGGTGATGGCGCGTAAGAGGTATCGGCTGTATAAGTGGTAAGATCAGATTCGCTTTGTTCTTGATTTAAAATATCCTCAACATCAACTAGACGAATTAATTGATTTTCAGCAAATAAACATAAACGTTCAATAACATTGCCTAGTTGTCGAATATTTCCCGGCCATGCATATTGAGACAGACGATTCACCGCATTGGTTTCAATATCAATCGGTTGATGTTTGTAGTTCTGATGCATTAGCAAGAAATTATTGATTAGTAAATGAATGTCGCTGGCTCGTTCACGCAGCGAGGGTAACAGAATTGGAATAACATTCAGCCGATAATACAAGTCGAGACGAAAATGACCGGCTTTGATCAAGGCGGGTAGATTTTTATGCGTCGCGGCGATAACACGAACATCAACCGCAATATCTTTTTCGCTACCGACCCGTTGAATACGTCTTTCCTGCAGCGTGCGTAATAGTTTAGTTTGTGCTTCAAAATTCATATCGCCGATTTCGTCCAAGAATAAGGTGCCACCATCGGCTAACTCGAATCGACCTCGACGCAAATGGTTGGCGCCGGTGAAACTGCCTTTTTCATGTCCAAATAGTTCTGATTCAAGCAGGTTATCTGGAATCGCTGCACAATTAATTGCAACAAATTCACTATTTTTGCGTGTGCTGGATTGATGAATCAAACGTGCGAATAACTCTTTTCCGGTGCCGGACTCACCATTGAGCAATACAGATGCATCGGATAGCGCAGACTTTAATGCTAGGTCATAGGCCTTGCGGAATGTTGTGTGTTCACCGATTAATTTTAATTGCCCGGTACTTTGCCCCAGTGTTTGTTTTAAACGTTGATTTTCTTTGACTAACATTTGGGTTTTATTGTTTATTAGTTGGTGTATGACTAATACTTGCTGGATCATAGAAGCGACGATAAATAAAACACGCGTATCGGTTTTCAATTTCTCTAATTCAGCATCTTTGCGTTGTGCGGCTAAAACGCCAATCACTCGGTTTTGTTGATGTATGGGGACGGCAATATAAGATACTTTTTTTGCGTTCAAGTGTATGGTCGATGGAATACGTGATAAATACGCAGGTTCCATGCTTACATCTTCAATCAAGGCCACCTCACCGGTTGAAAATACATGGCCGGTGATGCCTTCGTTCAATTCATAAACGCCTTTGTTTATGGCATCTGCATCTAAGGTGGGCGCATATTGCACCCGTAGCTTTTTATTTTCATCCAAGAGAATAACTCTAGCTTTGATAAGTTCTTGTTCCTTATCTAATAGATTAAGCAGTGCATTGATCGTATGTGAGGGTTCAATATTATCACAAACAATACGTGATGCTTGCAGTAAGAAACTAATCACTGCATCCGGTGAATGATTATTGAGTGTGCTTGAGTCTATCATAAGAATAGTATTTGCATATTCTAGACCACGCGTTTTTGGACCCTTTTGGCGATTTGTGTTTCATCATGGTTCACGTTCCTTAACATGAGTAAAGCTTGTGCACTCTGAGAGTACACAAGCTTTGGGGGGGGAGGTGCGTATGAGATAGAAGATTACTAATACATAGGGTTAAGGGCTTACAATGCTTCTTTTAAGTGAGTGGCCTCCTTTACACTGAATTTTTCTTTCAATAAATTTCCCGAAAAATACATAGGGTCCCAAGAAGTTAATGCGGTAAGGAAAAAGTACAAGCTTGATGTTACGAGCAAGGAAAAAAACATAGGACTTGCTAGTAGAAAAAATGCAGCAATTAATAAGCTGGAAGCTAAAACAGTACGAGATACACAGTCGAGTTTGCTTAAGTTAGTGAAGTGAGTCATGGTGTTTCTCCTAGTCAGTTTGTTTGTTCAAGTCTCACGTAAGCTATTACAGTTTGCGTGCCACATGTCGCTGAATGTCTAAGTCATTGAAAACCTACATGACAAAAATCTTTGTTAAGAAAAATAATTAAATGAATGTAGAAGAATGTTTAACATTGTTAACAATGTTAAGAAAGGTTAATGGGAAAATGAAAGCAATAGTTGTCTTGCAAATATAAAACAAGTTTTGCCTAAAAATATGCGTATGGTTTGCAGCAAATGCGACAAAATGTATGCACCATAAGGTTCCAGTGGTTTTAGCAAAAAAATTCAATGCGCTATTATAGCGCGCTTGTGTATTCGCTTGGAAATCAAATGTCATAAGCTAAACCTTTGTTTCTTGTTCATAATTCTCGCTATTTTCTTTATGGCATAGTCGCTGCTATAGGTAGTTTAAGCAATTGATGATTTTTATCAAAACGACTTAGTTAGAAAAGAAACGGAGAGAAGAAGTATGTTTCAACTAAAACAATTAATCCCCAGCACTATTCGTCAGCATTTGGTTCTGGCTGCCTCATCACTAGCCTTAGTATTTTCACCTGTACACGCTGAAATTGGCGAAGCGGAAAAAGAAGAACTTAAATTTGGATTTATTAAATTAACCGATATGGCACCACTGGCCATAGCCGCTGAAAAAGGTTTTTTTGAAGAAGAAGGTTTATATGTGACCTTAGAAGCGCAAGCCAACTGGAAAGTTTTACTCGACCGCGTGATTGACGGTGAGCTTGATGGTGCGCATATGCTAGCCGGTCAACCCCTAGGCGCAACCATTGGTTTTGGTACCAAAGCGGATATTATCACCGCGTTTAGCATGGACCTAAATGGTAATGGTATTACCGTATCGAATAAAGTATGGGCTGAAATGAAACCCAATATTCCTAAACAAAAAGATGGCAAGCCAGTGCATCCGATTAAAGCCGATTATTTAAAACCTGTGGTTGAGAATTATAACAAGCAAGGAAAGCCTTTTAAAATGGGTATGGTTTTTCCCGTATCGACTCACAATTATGAGTTGCGTTATTGGTTGGCTGCGGGTGGTATTCATCCAGGCTTTTATGCACCACATAAAGGTGATACCAGTGGACAGATCAACGCTGATGCCCTGTTATCCGTGACACCACCACCACAAATGCCTGCAACGTTGGAGGCTGGAACCATTAATGGATATTGCGTGGGTGAGCCGTGGAACCAGCAAGCCGTATTTAAAGGGATTGGTGTGCCTGTGGTCACGGATTATGAAATTTGGAAGAATAATCCAGAAAAAGTATTTGGCGTAAGCAAAACATGGGCGGATAAAAATCCTAATACCCATTTGCGAGTAGTCAAAGCACTTCTTCGTGCAGCAAAATGGTTGGATGATAACAATAATGCAAATCGTCCTGAAGCCGTGAAAATTTTATCAAAAAGTTATTACGTTGGTGCGGATTATGAAGTTATCGCCAATAGCATGACGGGTACTTTTGAATATGAAAAAGGTGATAAGCGTGAGGTGCCCGATTTTAATGTGTTCTTTCGCTATAATGCGACCTATCCTTATTACTCCGATGCCATTTGGTATTTAACACAAATGCGTCGTTGGGGGCAGATTTCAGAATACCAACCCGATAGTTGGTATATGGAGGTAGCGAAGAAAGTTTATCGACCTGACATCTATCGCAAAGCGGCACAAGCCTTAATCGCTGAAGGAAAAATCAAAGCCAATGAATTTCCAAACTTCTCTAAAGAAGATGGCTTCCGTGCGCCACAAACACATTTTATTGACAATATTGTGTATGACGGTAAGAAGCCCAATGACTATTTGAAAAAGTTTTCTATCGGCTTAAAAGAAAAAGACCTTATTTAAGTATTTTTATCCACCTCGAATGAGGTGGACCACCCTAATATCATGCGAGGGATATTATGACTGAGTTAGCACTACGATCTATTCGATCCATTTTTGGCTGGAGCTTGCCTTTTTATAAACTAGCAAAAGGTGATGCAGTCAGCGAACAATTAAAACTAATAACAAAGACTTTTCTATTGCCAGTACTTGGGGTAACCGTGTTTTTATTATTATGGGCTGGTTTAGCGCCAAAAGTTGTTACTTCACTTGGTGCCGTTCCCGGTCCTGCACAGGTTTGGCAACAGTTCCAAAATTTGGTGGACGAGCATCAAATAGAGCGCGAGAAAGAAGCAGCGTTTTATGAACGCCAAGAACGACGCAATGCAAAAAAACTGGAGAACAATGCGAATGCGGAAATTAAAGTGCGATCTTATACGGGACGTGCTACGTTTTTTGATCAGATTGTAACAAGCATTGTCACTGTCCTGTGCGGATTTCTATTAGCCACAATAATTGCCGTACCGTTGGGGATAGTGAGTGGTTTGAGCAATAGCATTTATAATGCAATCAATCCATTGGTGCAGATTTTTAAACCCGTATCGCCACTAGCATGGTTACCTATTGTCACTATGATTGTGAGTGCCATGTATGTGTCTGATGATCCCATGTTTCAGAAGTCATTTTTAAACTCCATGCTAACCGTCACCTTGTGCTGTTTGTGGCCAGCCTTGATTAACACAGCCGTCGGTGTTGCAAATGTCGATAAAGATTTACTCAATGTGAGTAAAGTGTTGCGCTTAGGCTATTTCACTCACATTTACAAAATTGTATTGCCGTATTCTATTCCGATGATTTTCACAGGCTTGCGTTTGTCATTTGGTATTGCTTGGATGGTTTTAATCGCTGCAGAAATGTTAGCGCAGAATCCAGGACTAGGAAAATTTGTCTGGGATGAATTTCAAAACGGAAGCTCAAATTCGTTGGGACGTATTCTGGTTGCAGTGTTTGCCATCGGTCTAATTGGCTTTTTGCTCGATCGATTGATGCTAGCAATGCAAAAATGGATAAGTTGGGATAAATCAGCTGAGTTGCGCTAAGAGGAATTGATTAATGAGTAATTATTTAGAGTTATCACAAGTATCGATTGAATTTCCAACGCCTAACGGCCCGTTTAAAGCGCTGGACAAGGTCAGTTTGAAAATTAGCGAAGGTGAATTTGTATCTTTGATTGGTCATTCGGGCTGTGGGAAATCAACTGTATTAAATATTATTGCCGGTCTGCACCAAGCAACTGAAGGTGGTGTTATTTTAAAGGGCAAGGAAGTCAACGAGCCGGGTCCTGATCGCGCTGTTGTTTTTCAGAATCACAGCTTATTGCCCTGGCTCAGCGCCTACCAGAATGTCGAGCTTGCGGTGAACCAGGTTTTTAAAGGTAAAAAAAATAAACAGGAAAGCAAAGAATGGATTGAACATAACTTGAGGTTGGTGCACATGCAACATGCCAAGGATAAACGCCCCGATGAAATTTCCGGTGGTATGAAACAACGTGTGGGTATCGCTCGTGCACTGGCCATGGAGCCAGAAGTCTTGTTAATGGATGAGCCTTTTGGTGCACTTGATGCACTCACGCGGGCTCACCTGCAAGACTCATTAATGGAAATTCACAGTGATTTGAATAACACGGTTATTATGATTACTCATGATGTGGATGAAGCCGTTTTATTGTCTGATCGTATTGTTATGATGACCAATGGCCCGGCGGCCAGCATCGGTGAAATTCTCAATGTGAATTTAGCGCATCCACGTAATCGTCTCGAACTCGCGGATAATGCCGACTACAACCATTATCGCGCTGAAGTTTTACGATTTTTACATCAACGACAACGTAATCCCAAAGCGGCATAATACTAATAAGAAAATACTAGAAGTCAACGCTAATGCCAAAATCAACATGGGCAGGGCTCGCTTGCACCGGAAAGGATTCCGCACCTATAGACCAGTGTTGTTTTTGCGGTAGGTAAAGAATGATATTAAATACCGCTTGACTATTATAGAGAGCATTTTTGTGTGTTTTAATTAGATATTGAATAAACATTCGTTCGGTATGCATTGAAGTACTCACCTCGTTGTGCCAAAAATTAGTATTTGCACGGGTTAACAGAATGGTCTGTCGCGGTGAGAGATGGGTACCGACTTCAAATTGATGGCGTTCAAATTCGAAGAGACTTTCGGTTGTGCCCAAGGTATTTATGTAAGCGAAAAAGGCTTGTTTCCATGTTTGCTCGAATTTTAAAGATCGACTATAAGTCGGAGTAGATAAGTTATATGCTTGCATTCGCGCTTCAACAAAAGAATGATTCCATGGATTGAGGAATCCGCGTAAATAACTTAAGGTATGGCTATACGTGTTTTTGTCGGCGGGCAAATTAAGACCTACATCGAAGTTGCGATGAAATTGATAGTGAAAAGGAATAACAAATCCGTATTGTGTTTTATATATGCCAAAACCTATTTGTGGCTGAGAAAAGTTGATAGTTGTTGCATTTGAAGGTGAGCGCGGAGTTTGTCTTCTTGAATGTGATCGAACGAAAACATCTGAGAAATTGATTAAGTGCAATTGATTACTCACATTGTTTTCTAATTCGGATACAATATTTTCCATTTCTTGTTTTAGCAAGCGACTGGTTTTGTTTCGCATAGAGATATAACGTTGTGTGAGAGCGTCGACTTCCTGGTTTACTCTGTTCTCAGCCCCCGAGACGATTGCTTGTCGTATTGCAGCTAGTTTCTCTTCTAAACGTTGTTTTTGAATATTTATTTCATTACTAATTAGTTCAAGCATCTTAATTCTGTCTACGGTTTTGATAACATCTTTTGCTTTACTCAGCTCTTCTTCAAGGGTATTGAGTTTAACGCCTGTTTGTTGCGCAATTTGGTGGAGCGGTTCAGCATAAGTTTGCTTAAAATCAGCTAAGAAGTTTTTTATTTGTTGTTCTTTTTGTGCGATCAATTGTTCAAGTTCGCTATTCACTTGATGAATTGAAGTATTGATTTCAACTTCAATATCGTCGAGTTGCTGTTGGGCCTGCTTTATTTGCTGATTGGCTTGTTGGCATAGGTCTGGCTCATAGTCACATAGGTCAAACGCATATACAGACTTGAGAGACATGATTGAAGCCAAAAAAAACACAACAGAAATTACGAAGCATTTGAGTCGGTTGTGGCACATTTTAGATTCAGCCTTTTTTTATATTTGGATATAATAATTTTTTTTCTATAGCTGACATTATCAAAAACCAGATAAAAGTAGAATATAAATGTGCTAGATATGCGTAGGTGACACAAATGGATAAAAATAATATACTATTGGATGTTTATGAATAGACCGATGTTAATGACTCATTCGTCCATTTTGCATAATGCGTGGCTACGCACAAAGTCACTAAAGAAGTGGGTTTAAGTTGTTATTCTGTTTTTACTATTGGTAATGTACTCGCTTTTGTTTAGTATGTGGGTAGGACTCAAAATGAGTGCAAATTCAAAGGAATTTGTCCGGGGGTGGAATATGAAATTTAAGAATGTGTGCTTGGTTATTTTGATGGTTTTCAGTGTCATACAAATCACTTCGGCCGCTGAAGAAAAACTCGATGAGGGTTTAACCAATCCTGGCCATGTGGATCAACCTAGCTGGTTTAAAAATTCCTTTCTTGAATTAAAAGACGATGTGGACGAAGCGGCTGAAAATGGCAAGCGGGTCATGTTGTATTTTTATCAGGATGGATGTCCCTATTGCAAGAAATTAATCACGGTGAATTTCACACAAAAACATATAAGTGATAAAACACAGAAACACTTCGAAGTCATCGCCATTAATATGTGGGGTGACCGTGATGTGAGTGATGTGGATGGAACAAGCTTAACCGAAAAGAAATTTGCAGAAAAACGCCGTGTTATGTTTACACCGACCATTCTATTTTTAAATGAACAAGGTGAAAAAATTCTACGTATTAACGGTTATTATGAACCCCACCGTTTTGAAACCGCTTTAAATTATGCATTAGAAAAACAAGAAGGAAAAATCAAGTTTAAAGACTATGCCGCGAAGTTTTCACCACCGGCGGCTAAGGGAGTGATTCACCAAGAGCCATTTTTTATTAAAGCGCCGCATGATTTTAAAGCCATGGCTAAACCCGGAAAACATTTTGCGGTTTATTTTGAACAAAAACAATGCCCCACCTGTGATGAATTGCATGAAGACATATTAAAGCGTAAAGAAAGTATTCAATTGGCTAAGCAACATATATCAGGCATTATTGATATCTGGGATAAGCAAAGCAATGTGATTACTCCGAGCGGTAAGAAAACTAGCGCAGAAGCATGGGCCAAAGCACTCGATATTAAATATACGCCCTCGGTTGTGTTTTTTAATCATAAAGGAGAAGAAGTGTTTCGTATGGAGGCATATTTGAAATCATTTCATGTGCAATCATCGTTTGATTATGTAGCGAGTAATGCTTATCAAAAAGAACCCAGTTTCCAGCGTTTTATTGAGCATCGGGCTGATGCTATGCGCGAAAAAGGCTTGACCATCGATTTAATGAATTAATTTCAAAATCGGACAAACTACTTATTCGACTATTGCACATTAGCATGTCCTATAATGTCGTTTATTTCATTACATCAAAGACTTAATAACAAAAAAATGCTTCCAAAACCCTAAAGCGGTGGAAAAAACCTACCGATAGCGCATTTATTCATGTCAATTAATCTTGGCTAATTCATTAACCGTGCTACGGGTGATATTTGGCTTCGCGCAAACCAAAAAAAACTTGGTCAATCCGACTAATTATGCTGTTTATTGTATTGGCAGTCGGTGGCCTCAGTTTGCTTATTTTGTTTGTTAGTAATAAACAATATGAAAATTTGGCCTATGAGCAGGAAAAGCGCACTATCGATCGCATTCTTCATATTAAAATTGAGGAAAAAGTAAAAGAATTAAACCAGCTCAGTCGAGATATGGCAGATTTCATTAATCAAGAAGAAGGTTTCCGACAGGCGGTTAAGCAAAAAAATCAAAGTGTTTTAACAGAAATTCTCAATGATCAATTTGCGCAATATTATGTAACAACTAATCAACTTTCAGTAGTTAAAATCGCGGTATTTGATCAAGCTTTTCAAGCGCTCGCTTGGTCAGAAAAGGGCATTAACATTGATTCCACTCCGATCTGTAGCAGTCTAATTAATCAAACACAACAACGACCCAAGTCGCATCGCTTACGCACGATTTATGGGTTATGCAGTCATGAAGGTCATGCATATTTTGCTTTGATTGCGCCTGCAGGTGGGTTGCGTTTTAGTGGCTATATTCTTATCCTAATTGATCCAGTTACAAGTATGAGTCATATGAGTGAAGAGCTTGGTGCGCCTATCAAGATTGTGCAAGCCAATGGAGAAATCAGTTTTCAGTCATCATCATGGCCGGATCAACAATCCCTCGACCAATATGTTGTTATCAAACATAATCATCCTTTGAATCATAGGTTAAATAATCATTCCTTGCATG
>JAOUJM010000338.1 GCA_029883265.1 Gammaproteobacteria bacterium | reverse complement strand
CTAATTACAATGTGAATCTTTCTTGTCTAAATTCACTAAATAAAAAACGAATTCTTTTATGACAACGGTTTGAGAACTCTAGCAAACACTTACATTTGCAAACAAACAGAGTCAAACTGGATGAAATCCAACTATCTACAGTATCAATATCAAGATAATAAACTTGTTAAAGAGGACGATTACAAATGTTCAACTGATGGAATAACTTGTGAAATAAAAAGCGGCTCGAATTTCCAGCGCTCCGATACTGGCGTCATTGACCATATTGCATATTTTACCAAACCATCTCAATCTAGAATCTTCACATTTAGCTTGGCTATTAACTATAAATCCTATCCGTTGCAATTGAACTTGCATTCGCTTCTACTATCCGACGACGTATTTTAAACGTTATACAACCAATGTGAAATTCAAGCAGGTGATAAACGATTGTTTGATATTTTCAGTTATTGCGCATCGAATAACTGTAAGGGACAGAATACTATTTTCAATCATGCGCAAATAAATAATCGCTTGGATAGAGTCTGCCATTGACTCTTGCAATATTTGAAATCATAAATTCAATTGTTAGTTTTTAAGAAAAAACTGTGTTCTGAATCAGAATTAAAACTGGAGCCCAAAATTGGACTCCAGTTTCTTGTTAACGAGTTATGTCTTTCAATATCCGATCAATCTACGCTTATTGGCACAACGGTAGATTTACATCCTGACGCACAGGTAAGTTATACCCACCCCAGGGTATCTTATAGGGTTGCCCGGTTTCAAAATCATAACCCATGCTATCGTTTTTAGCATTCGCAGCCCAGCGCCAATCGGTATAACCGGTGATAATAAATTCAAATGGTGCAGCATTGAACTCACCGCTTGCTCGGAATATATTATCCAAACCTTGCAGTTCATCAATGGTTGGTAAGCGCCAATCACTATATCCGGCATAAACCAAATTTGATACCACGCTTTCCACGTTAAATGATCGACCACCAGAAAGATTATTTAAGTCCATGGCATTCTGCGGCCACATCAAACCGGTGCGGGTATCGGAAACAGTGCCGTCGCCATTGTTGCGAAACTCACAGGGCACAGACGCGATCGCGGTTCTAACGGGCAATACATTTAAACGATAAGAAACTTCACCAGCACCTGTTTGCCCAAGATCAAAACGCAGATAGTATGCGCTATCGGTACAGTTGCCGCCATACCAACAAATCGGTTCACCTGGTGTATTTGACCAATACCAATCGGTGCTGCCGTCTACATCAAGATTGCTAAATGGTGCTGGATTAAAAAAACCACCCGGACTAAGCGTGGTATAAAGCTGTTGCAACTCAGCAAGTTCTGGTAAACGCCAATCATTATGACCAGCAACACTCACGTTAGCCGCCTGTGTAACAGCCTCCCCCCACGGGAAGGATCCGGTCGCATCAGCGTCTTTTAGCCACATGAGACCGGTTGTGGTGTCAGTAATCGTACCATTCCCATTATCGACCAAAGCCGCATGGGCAAACCCGATGCTAAACTGCACAATGAAAATTACTACTGCAATCATTGCTTTCATGCTATTCCTCTCCTTTTGTCTAAATATTCGAGTGGATCAACTATTTTCGATTTGATTTCAGAAACTCTAAAGCAAACAAGGCAAAATCAAATGACATAACCCAACATCCTTGAACAATTGACCCACTAAGCCTTCCATGTGAATGCCAACAAAACGTTAATTTTCTTGCTGTCATTTGTGAAGGAATAGATTAAATAAATTTCAAACCCGACCATAGGACAAATTACACGTACATTAGGACAATCCTATTCTTTTCGAATATAGAAAGTAGGGCACGAATGTTTTTAGCATCTGACGTATATCACAGCAGAAAAGTGGAATGCAGCCTCCCAAATGCTACCCAATAAGGAAACTAATTTTCGCTTTCATATTCACCAGATACTTTTGAAAATACACAAGGCTCACCGCATGAAAACAAGCAACACTGGGGTCAGACCCGCACAACTTGTTGAATACAAACTATTTTAGCCTAAAGAAGCTGTGCTTGCTGGGTTAGACAAGATTTCTTGTGCGCCAAAATTGGAGACTCAGCCAGCGCTGGACCATGAAAAAGATGCGCTTGCTTAAACAACGACACAAGGCGTATTTAAAATAACAAACACTAACAAGCACACATAAAACCTTAGCAATAACTATTGAGAAGCTCATTGAGTTTCGAACCGCCATATCACGCGGCATTATACTGCATCGGTATTTGTTGCTAGTGATAGTCTCAGTCAGTTTTTCTATTTCGGATTATAGACCAATCGGTAAACCATATTCGCGACACTGGCGTACGAAAGCGCGATCTGAGTAACGACATAAATATATTCATCGGGTCCTTGGATCATGGCGGAAATGCCGTCATGGTGAATAATATGCCTGCCCTCGTCGCTGGTTTGCCCTTGGCTATTAACTGATATTCCACGCATAAAACCATCCATAAATTCCGCATGCATTAAACGCCCGCTGAGCAAACCTTCATAACGACTTCCACGATACACATCGCCAATAATGATACTAGCGAATACAGGCCGACAATTTAAGGCCTGACAAACAGGATCATCAGTACGATAAGCAATGGCTAAGGTATCATTACGTGTATAAGTAAGTATTGGATCCGTCCATTCAGGTAAACGATTAAGACCGTTGTCTCTAGGCCAACCGAAATGAAGACCGGCTTCACTTAGTGTAAAGCTATTGATTTCTTCAAACTCACCACCGACATCACCGATATACACTCGGTCGCCATCAATCGACATACGATATGGATTTCTTAATCCGTTAACAAAAATCTCTGGACAAGGATTCTGACTAGGCACTACATCGGAACATTTTGCATTTGTCGCTGCATGTTTGTTGCCCTGTGGAATTTCATATCCACCTTGAGCAACATTAAGATTAGGCAGAATTCGCGAAACCTTGCCGAGTAAATTCGTATCAATTTCAGCATTGATAGCACTTCCTCCACCGCCATCACCAACCGAAGCCAATAAAGATTTATCAGACGCAAATACCATTCCGCCACCATTATGATTCTCTGCGGTACTTAGTTTGACAAAATCAATAATTTTTTGTGCATCACTTAAAACCATTTCATTGTTTTGATTAAACGTTAAGGTCATACGAGAAACAGAATTAATTTTTTGCGTCGTGTTCGAAATACGTGTGTGATACAGAAATATTAAATGATTTTCACTATAGTCTGGATGAAACTCAATATTTAAAAGTCCCTGTTCACCGCCACTGACGACACCGATGCCACCGTTATTCTCATTGCGCAAATCAATAGTATTGCTCGAAACACAGGAATTATTGCGAAAATATTTTATATGACCGCTTTGCTCCGTTACTAAAAAATCACCATTACGTCCTGGGATGAACGCCATATCCGTGGGACTATTGACGTGATCCTCTGCAACCATCATTTGCCGGGCAAAGCCATTATTACCGTTAAGATCATAAATCAATCCTTTGTTTTCACAACTGGCGACAATGATTTCTGCGAATAGTGCGCTTACCGAACTATCACTACTTAATTCAAATTCACAAATTGCATTGGTTTGGCCATCACATACGTCACCATTCCACTGCACAAACTGAAAACCTAAATCTGCTTGCGACTGTAGACGAATCACAGAATTGGCCGCGAGCGTTGCCTGGCAAAGTGCACCGCAATTAATTAAGTTGGATTGACTAATATCACTGACTACACCGTTGCCAGCAGTACTAACCATCAAGTTATAATTTTCAATAACCACGTCATAATGAGCACTCGCTTGTTTATTACTATCAAGCGACAACTCACAGCTTTGACTATTCCCCGCATGAGCGCAATCACCGTCCCAATGACTAAACAAATACCCGCTGGTATT
Source organism: Gammaproteobacteria bacterium (assembly GCA_029883265.1). Classification (GTDB taxonomy): domain Bacteria; phylum Pseudomonadota; class Gammaproteobacteria; order S012-40; family S012-40; genus JAOUJM01. The sequence goes on along the minus strand of JAOUJM010000338.1, from coordinate 400 downwards.
ATTTGCAGTAAGCTCGATTGTCGACGCTTGAATAAATTCCTGTTCGCATGCTTGCGGACAACTGATTCCTGCAGGGATACTCGTGATCAGTGCATTGACACCGTCCGCTCCCACTACATTAACACTTAAGCTGCTAGTCGCACTAATACTGACTTGTGTTTGCAAATACGCGGCAATATCTTCGACTGATTGGCGAATCTCTACTGCGCTACCGCCTAACTTGCTTTCAATTCCAGACATTAAGCTAACAGAATTCAAAGCACCCATAATCTGTGACCCCGAGACTCGTTGAACAGGCGGAAATGCCCATGCATCGCCAGTAGGATCAAGGCTTCCGCTGGCATTTTGTTGATGACAAATTTGGCAATGTGCCTCGAATAAGTTTTTGCCATTATCGACA
>JAOUJM010000088.1 GCA_029883265.1 Gammaproteobacteria bacterium | reverse complement strand
ATATGATGATAAACGTTACCCGTATCCGAGATCGATGCGGTTTAAGGAGTTAGTTTTGAAACTTGAGCTATCGCAGCGTACAAAAAACCTCAAACCTTCACCCACATTGGCAGTAACGGCCTTAGCTGCAAAATTGCGTGCTCAGGGCAAAGACATTATTGGCCTAGGCGCTGGTGAACCTGATTTCGACACCCCAGCGCACATCAAACAAGCTGCGATTAAGGCAATCGAGTCTGGTGATACCAAATATACCAATGTTGATGGTACCGATGAGCTAAAACAAGCCATCATAAGCAAGTTTCAACGCGATAACCAACTAAGCTATCATGCCAATCAAATCTTAGTCTCCTGTGGTGGCAAACATAGTTTTTACAATCTATGCCAGGCGATTCTGGAACCAGGAGATGAAGCCATTGTACCTGCACCCTACTGGGTTTCTTATCCACCTATGATTGAACTCACGGGTGCAAAAGCGGTTATTTTGGAATGTGGTTTAGATCAGGGGTTTAAGCTAAGCCCTGATCAGCTCGAATCTGCAATCACTGACAAAAGCAAATTGCTGGTGTTAAATAGCCCTTCCAATCCGACAGGCGCTGTTTATTCTATCGATGAATTAAAAGCTCTGGGCGAAGTGATCAAAAAACACCCGAATTTATTGGTAGTAAGCGATGATATATATGAAGCAATCGTATGGTTAGGCCAGCCCTACACCAATATCTTAAGCGCCTGCCCTGAGCTATATGAGCAAACCATGATATTAAACGGTGTTTCAAAGACTTATGCCATGACTGGATGGCGTATTGGCTATGCCGCCGGTCCTGCGGAAATCATCAAAGGCATGAAGACAATTCAAAGCCAATCCACATCAAATCCAACGTCAATTTCACAAGCGGCTTCAGTTGCTGCAATTGCCGGTGATCAGCGTTGCATAGTCCCCATGCTCGACGCATTTAAAAAACGCCATCAATTTGTATTGCAAGGTCTGAACAAGCTGAACGGTGTTAAATGCGCAGCAGCAGGTGGTGCGTTTTATTTATTCCCAAGTTTTCAGGAAGTTATAAAAAACAAAGGCCTTAAAAATGATATTGAACTCGGTGAATGGTTGCTTGATAAAGCCGGCGTAGCCGTCGTTCCCGGCTCGGGCTTCGGTGCTGAAGGTTTTGCCCGTCTAAGTTTTGCCACCTCAGATGACAATCTAAGCCAGGCTCTTGAGCGTATGGAAAGACTTATTAATAGTTAATAAAAACAATGTTTTATTTTGCAGGTTTGGCGCATGGGTGAGCCATTTTTTGGGTCTATTTATTCCGATGGTCCGACAAAATGACGGTCATTCGATGCCCAATCGAGCATTTTATGGGATGATTATGTTAAGTAAGTCATCGCATAGAAGCCTCCGGCGTCAAGCAGGCAGGGCTTCGCAAAAGACAGAGTAAATACTCCGTCAGACCTAACAAATACAACAGATAACTCATTAACAAATAAGTGAAAATATCCCGGATTTTTTTGCCCCGAAGTATTGACCAATCCAGGTCACATCAGTACCATACCGGTTCTTCTACTCCCCGATAGCTCAGTTGGTAGAGCAAGTGGCTGTTAACCACTGGGTCGCTGGTTCGAGTCCGGCTCGGGGAGCCAATTTTATCTTAATAATATCCCCACTAAATTGAAAACCTGTTCTTCAAGCAAACAACACTTATGCTAAATTGTAAAATTTAGATGGCGTCGTTGATCATTATTATTGTGTTGAATCTGCCGACATTCATCTTTAATGACACCTGATGTGCTGAACCCGAAATATATTGGTGGCATTTTTTAAATTTGCCAAGACGTGTTTTGATTCTGACCGATAGAAACAAATTTCAAGCAAATGAGTGCGATACCCTGCCTGTTTGCATGTATCACTAATGCAAACAACACTTCTTGTATTTTTTACCACTGCCACACGGGCACGGACTATTGCGTCCGATACGCGGTTCGCTACGTCGTTGCGGACTGACCACACTGGATTGATCCCCACGATGTACCAGCCAATAGGCATGAATATCTCTCACTCTTGGCTCGATAGATTGTTGTAGCAACTCGGTTTCATGATCATCGTAATCATGTCCTAGCCAACGGGTCTGTTCAGTAAACGCAAGAATCGGCGCCAACATTTTACTCATTCCCTCACCCGCTTGTATCCACGCCTCTTCGGCCAATCTCACACCCCGCACATAACCTTCACACCACTCATCAACAACCAAATAGGATTTATCGTTGTGCTGATTCTGCATAAAAATGGCTTCAAAATCCTGCGGTGCTTGCATCAATAGTGTGGAGATTCCATTCATATGGCGCATGAGCAAACTTAGAATATATTGAAATTCTTGCTCACTCTCCCACACCGGCTCAAATTCCCCCCAAACCACCGGCAACCATTGCGAGGGGGGAATGAGAACCGGCCCACTGACAATTGCTGTCAAAAACCCATCCAACTCGGAGATACCAATAATCCCTTCATCACGGTCCGGGTCATCGTCCTCTTCATCAGTCCGATACAACAGAAAATTGTCCAGCGCTTCGATCTCGGCTTCGCTTAGCATACTCATACAACTCGCTGGTTTAATGTTTATGTGTGGATTTTACCTGATTATGGAGAGCAGCTTAGACTATTGCGATGCTGTTTCCACCTAGCTCCCACAGTCCTCCGAGGGAATCCCTATCGCAATCCGACCATGCACCGATCTGCATTCCCACGCGGGAGCGTGGGAACGAGAAAAGTTGATACTCACTGAAAGCTGGCACAACCTTGCCACCACGTTAGTTGAATGTATATTTCGATGTCCAGTTTGCGTAGGCTTTTGCAATCAAATATCACAATTGTACAGTGGTACAAATCCGCTGAGACAGACTTGATCGTTTTGGGTTCCAGGTTCGAGTTCGTGGATGTCGACGCGTATGCAACCGTCTTTAGGGATTTGTTTGTGCGGAATAATTTGTACCGATTGGGAGTATTGTGCTTGAAGTTTGAGTCGGTAATTTTCCAATATACTTGACTTATTAGCTTGTATTTCGCATTCACCGATGCGGATTTCCGTCGGTCTGGCGGAAGCTAGATATGAAGCTTGATCTTTGGTATCGCCGGGATTGACCATGAACCCTACAAACCAACAACCCACAGGCATTGCGCGGTGATCAAGTTGATATTGAAACCATTGTCCCACGCCACCGAATGGACCGCTGGCACACCAAGCGGTACTCGGGTCTTGGTCTAGTAATTTTTGTGTATTGTTAAAACTTTCGGTTTCACTTAATCCATCGAATGCACCTTGGGTTTTCACTTTTGCCCAGGAAAAATAAGAATCCTTTTTAGGATGCCAACGTGTGCGTTCGTTAAAGCCAAGTAATGAATCCACATCCAAGCTGAACGCGATGCGATCGAGTTTGGCAAAATCCACATTGTGTAAACTCCAATGCAAAGTTTCGTTGTCGATACGAAACCCCTTAGGCACCACATTTTCTAATGTGTTGATGAATTTCCCCAGTCGAATATTAACAACAAATTCGTGTACTTTACCGCCCCATTGTTTTGCAGGGAAAAGTAAGTATTCAAATTTTCTTTCACCATAGCTAGGAAACGGGTATTGGCTGTAACGGGGTCTATCCGTATATTCAAACACTCCCTTGTATTTTAATAGCAGCTCGTTTTGTTTTTTGTATTCGAATTGCAACTCAACCAGGCACCAAACCACATTTTCCGCAAATTGATAACGCTTCTTAATGGACTCGGAATATTTTCCAATTCCTTGTATCCAATTACATTTTTTGGTTTGCTGATTAAAAACTAATTCCACTTGCCATGATTGTCTCTCAACTGGTGGTGCGCCAATTGCCTGAGAAAATGGGATGCCGTATAGCAGTTTTTCTGTTTTTTCATGTGACAATAAAACATAACGCGTTTGCAAGTGATATTCACGAGCCAATTCGTCTACTTGAATATCAATGCTCTCCTGCTGCAAAATGATCGAATCCATTTGCAAGGGAACGATTCCACCCAAAGGATTTCGCTCCGACCATTGAACTGGACCGCCATTTGCCGAAGCACTACTGGCAAAAATTAGCAACACAAATGTACCGAAAAGTATTTTCATCATGGTGTTAGCTTGATTGATCTAGCTCGCATTGCGCAATACCGTCATGATTTTTTGCAGATGCAATAAAAAGCCTATGGGATGAGGACTCCAGATTTTTTCAGGGTCATTTTTAAAATCCAGCTTCACACTATCATCCACGTCTGACCACCAGGCCAGCTGATCAACAAATTTCGTCAGTTCACTATAGCGCTTATCATCAAACTTCCATGGTGCTTGTTTTAACCGATCAAATTTATTACCTGCCTTGGTCCACTCCAATGGGTGCAGGCAAAACAAATTCTGTTGTACAATATTTGATGTTTGCTCTTTTCCAGTGTAAACGCTGTCAATATATGTCTTTATTTTTGCATCCAGCTTTTTCAAATCACAAAACCCGTCTTTGTCTTTAGCGATTTCTGAAGTCTCTGCTTCATCAAAAGTCAACCAATGTGCCCAATCGAATACCGACTTAATGCGGCTGTCGTCCAACTGAATCCAGCCGCTTTGTCCCTTCTCATTGAACAAAAGATTAAACCACTTTTTACCATCGCCACCAAGAAAATAATTGTTTTTGTTGCTGACGAAATCCACTAATAACCGTTTCTCATTTTTTCCTAGCTCTTCACTCATCTCGAAGCTAACGGGGTTCTCTTGGTATAATTGTGTTAGTTTAGCTTTTAGCGAACCGGTTTCGTCATCAGACCCCACCTTGGATTCTTCAATCCATCCCGAATTGGCTTTTTGCTGTGCTTCGCTTAGCGCATACCGCACCATGGTGTATTGCTTTTCGTAGCGAACCATGGCCAGCTTGGTATTTTTTGCAATATCCACGGTGAAACTCCCCGGTTCGGGTTCACCTTCTTTAGGCATAGTAATGTATAATTTGTCGAGTTTTTCGCTAGCGTAAAAATACTTTTTGCTTCGATTATATTTAATTTTGTTTGACCAACCTTCAACACTAATGCATTGAACTTTGCAATAACCGTCACGCGTCAACTCGCGCTCGATTTTCATAACTGCACCCATAGGCAAATCAACATCCTTGGTTTTCTTTTCTAGCTTTTTAGTGCGTTTCTTGAATACGCTACCTTTTTTGATGTCAAATGTGATCGCCCCCCCACGATCCTGGTTTTCGTTTTTTGTAAAATCAAGATCAGGTAATAAAATTTGAAAATGCACACAAGAAGAACTGTCAAAATAAGGACCGGGATAACCTAGGATAGTAGCCGCAGATATCTTTTGCGAAATCGAAACAACTTTATCAAACTCGGGTGTAATGGTTTCAAAACCGCCTGAAATGTAAGTTGATTTCTTGAGGTAAACCCAACCACCCTCTTTCACCTCGTGCCAACCAGCATAAACTAGCCCGTCGTAACCTACTCGTTCCGGATTTAAAAACTCTATAACATTTCCCTTTTTTACTATTTTTGTCACCACAGAATTGAGATTCTTAGACTCGTAAATATTTAGGCCCATTAAACCCGTGTCATCAGTAGAGGGCTTATCTTCCGCCACCACACACACATAACGCCTATCCTCCCGTTTCTTGATTTTTCTTTTCGATCCGGCTTTATAAACGCCGTACCCGCTTTTTCCTTGGTATTCTATTTCATACCAAATTACATTGCGGCGTTTTGCCCAAGATTCTTTTGCCCAGTCCGTAGGTGGTTTACTATCAGTTTTGACCACGGCCACCGCTCCCTTGGGAAGCACAAATTCGACTTTTGCAAAATCCGTTTTTGAGCGCACATTTAAACCTGCACCATCGGGCGCAACGGCAATGCGATAACTCCACTGACTCAAAAAAGCCGGTCGAAAAGCCCGCGCTTTTAAGGACTCGAAGTCGAGCAAGTGCATGTACAAACTGTAAAACTCAATGGTATTTGTTAACGGTGTTTCAATTTTGTGTTTTACCAAAGCAAAGCCTGAGGAATATATTTTTTCTGCGATGCTTCCATCCCGCTGAGTGAATTGTGCAGTGTGAGGCTTTTGGTTAATCCGAAACGCCACGACTTCACCATCAGCAACACATCGAATGGGTTTTTTTGCATCAATTGATAAATGCAGTCCTCCGTGCCAAAAACCATTTTTCCCAATTGGGAAATTGCCACCTTGGCGTTGATCGTGCAAAGTCGGCAAGTCTTTGATATCGGTATCGAGCAATAAGGAGGACACTGAAAGCGGTTTTAAAAACTCTCCCTCGACCAAGGTATAAATTACATACTCGCTGCCTTCCTCCGCAGCTGGTGGCTCCAATTGATTTTCCATTCGTCCGATCAGCTTGGGATCCTTTTCCAGCATGCGTATAAAACGTTTGTATTCGTGCCACTTCCCGATAACCTGACAGCCTTCAGAGTAACCTCCGGGTCCGGTTTCTTTGGCGCCACCATAATGAATATTTAAACTTTCACTGAATGATAATTTTTCACCAGCGCCTAACTTTAAGTCACCATTAGTATCCACGATTTGATTTAAATGACTGGGATGTTTCGCCGGTTCCTGGCCCGGTGCAATTCTCATTGCGCGATAAGATTTTCTCGTTGACTCAACACTCAAATGTCCAAGCGCACTCTCCTGAATCACCTCCGGATTTGAATAACTATTCGAATTCATATCCAACAAGGGTTTCGGTTCTATGGCGGTGGGAACTTCACCACGATCTGCAACACTAACGGCATCGGTGGGTTCAGTATAAACCTTCATCTCCGGCCATTTGTGAAAATGCAAACGATAGCGATACATGCCCGGCATCATTAATGACATGCCACGTCCAGGTTTATGTTCTGTTGAAATACGGAACGACTCAACTGTTTTCTTACCGTGTTCATCTTTTCTAACCACAAACAAAGTATCATCCCATACGTCGTTGCGGTTACGCTTAACTGGTGTTTTGCTGGCTTTATAGAATCCTCTAACCGATATTAAATTTACTTCAAGATTTCCTTCACGGAACTTGTAGTCATTATCTGCGTCAAGACCATAGTGTTTCTTTGCACGCAAAAAAACATCTTTTAAATAGTCATATAACTGATCCGTATTGTAGGATCGTAAATTAAATGGAAATTCGTTACTCATTTCGCCGCAAACTCATCTAACATACAATCACTTGATCTAAAGTGAAAACATGTAATCACTAAACATTATCCCTAAATGGTGGGTTTTCCCGCTACACAATTTGTCTAGCACGTTGCCATCCACAAGATTCTTTATTAAACATTGTTCATATTCTGGCACTTTTAAGAAAAAACGGCCTGGTGCGATTTCGTCAATTTTTATATAACCTTTTGCGTCAGTAGTTTTGTTCACGGTATTACCGTCCGCTGCAGTTATTTCACATTTTGCATCTTGAATCGGGTTATTATCTTGATCCACCAGAAAAAGTGCAACGTAGTCTTTAAATTCAAGTAGACCAGATTCGTCTTGATCTCCATACTTTCTATTCGACACTTCTACAACGAAAAAATATTCAGGATTCTGATAGTGCTTACCATAGTTTTGTATTTCATCTTCAATTGGAATATCATCGATATCAGCAAAATATTGAAACATCCAAATTTTTTCCAATTTATTATTCTCAACTACCGCTGGTAGTTTGCACACCAAGTCGTGCATTCCGCCCTGATCAAATTCATATATTCTTATTTCTACTTTTTGACCATCTTGTAATCCATCAGCGTCCGCAGATAATGTTAGTTCATCTCCTTGTTGTGCAGTTTTCTGACTCCATTTCATATTCTTAATATTAATCACAGGCCGCACAGTCAACAAATTCGACCCGCCTTCCACGCCATGATCCGGCAACTTTGCGGTAAATTTAATTTCGCCGACAGCTTTATCTGACAAAGTTAGCTCACCGCGATAAATACCGCCAAACACTGTACCCGTTAGTGTGTCGACTTTTTTCCCTTTAAGCGTTTCTACTTTGACTTCGATTTTCGAACCGCTGGCTACAAAATTGGTTTCCACCACTATTCCAACCGTATCGCCAACCGCAGCCAATTTTCGATCCCAGTAGGCGACATTAATCGAAGACTCAAGCTCGACCTCATGGGCTTCGTTAGTCGCTTTTTGATATTCAGTTACGCTCATTCTGGTGAATCAATCCCGGTCATATCAATTTTGTCTTTACGCATTATCGCTTCGTACCGACTTAAAATGGTCGCTACAATGGGATAGTCATAATCCGGCTGAACATCTTTGCGATACAAATGTGGCGTTCCACGTATCACAGACAACAACTCTTGCTTATTATTATTTACGAAAATGAATTTAGACACTTCATCCGTATCCATATAATAAAACACACCGGCCGATACCACTGATTTTGGCGCAAGAGCCAACTTTTCGGTTTGAATTTCGCATTCACCGGTCTCCAGATTATTGTAACTTTCGACCAGTTTATATTCCGCTTGTGCGATATCAAATGCTACAAAGCCAAACACCACCAAACCCATTGGATTGACATGAACGCCAACGCGTTGAGGGACCAGTGGGAATAAGCCTTCCACTTTCTTACAGGAAAACAGTTTTAGCGATTCTTGATGGATCAAAGCAACCGAAGCAATACTTCCTTTTAAGTCCGCTTCAGCCCAAGCTACCACGCTTAAATCTTCATTCTCTGCGGGCACCGGCGCACTCACGCTTACCAACGGTTGAGTCTTCGCCGAGGTAAGCTCTGTCACTCTAACCTCGCCCTTTTGTCCAAGCACACCGGAAAACATCGCACTTGATAATTTCCATGTATTGTTCGTTTCCTGCCAAAACAATTGCTGAAACTTTTTGCTTGGTAAAGCGATGGGTGGATAAACCAACTCTGCAGCCGGATCAAGTTTTAACTCAATTGCCTTTTCTTGAAAAATAGACATCGCCGAATAACGATCCTGCTCACGCCACGCGGCCCAGAAACTATTTAATTGATTACGCGGTTTGCCTGCCGCGGCAATGATTAATTCGGCATTCTCTGGCATCATCACATCCCAAGGCACCGTCTTAAGTTTTTTAATCTCGCCAAGATCGGGGCGGTCTTCATAAAACTCAATCGTTTCCAAATGACCATTACTGGGTTTGCGATTGGCTATAAAAATCTCAACAAACGCCCCATCGGAATAAGTGGCGACATTTTTATAGGAAAGCTGTGCCGAGCTTTTTATCATTGAATTCTCCTTTGCTTTACATGCTGAAAATGAAATCATACTGATCAGCAGTAAAAACCCAATCGTCTTGTATTTCTTTTTAGCTAACCGTTCCATCTTTATTCACTTTCAAATAATCCCAACCAGCCAGTTTTAACTGACAAATGCCGCAAAGATTGGTTGGGTTCGATCCATGATAGGACATGACACAAAATTCCAATTCGTCGTGTGCATTGGGTTGATAACCGGCGGGTTGCGAACCAGCATTGAAATGCCCCGGCCCATGCGCCAAAAACAAATGATGTCCAACCTCGTGAATAAACGTGTCGGATGATGCATTTTGTTGAAACACGAAAAAAACCGCTTTACGTCGTCCCGAATATCCCGGAATATAAGGCGCAATTCCGGCAGTGTAAGAACGTCGCCATTGATTGTGCGAGCCGTTTGCTCCAAACTTAAAAAAAGTTAGACCTCCATCATCCAACGGAAAACGTTTGGCAACTTGCGTGTAAATTGGATAAGAATATTTATCACATTCGGCGCGGTAGTCATCCTCATCACCCGCGCCAAACATGCGTAAAATTCGATGCCACAACTGCCCAAAAACATTACGCTGTGACTGCACACTGTTCCAATAGTCCTGAAAAGATTTATACCGTACCGGGTATAAGAGAGGGTCATCCTCGATAGCATGTTTAATAAAATCATCTGTAAGTTTAAGCGGATTAATCACGGCTTGATAATTGGCTCGCCATTGTGCCTGAATTTCTTGCACACCTGGCGCGCCGGGTTTTGTTTGAATTGTCATACCGCCTTTTTTATATTCATTGTCAAGCACCGGCACTGAAAGCGCGGCTGTCGCAGCACCGATTTTATAATTTTTATTCACCCACACCTTACGCATATTGGTAAGTTCTAATACATTGGATTTTTGTTCCGCTGCAACGGCGGTCAGTTTAGCTTCATCTGCTGTATCTAAAGATTCGCCTTGTTCAACGAAAGCTTGAATCTTATGGCAATCCGCAGCAATGCGCCCACCCCGAAACAAAATTCCACTATCAACATTATCGGCAATAATTGGATCACATTCGGAATACGCGCACCATTTTCGCGTACCCGGCTCACTGAATGGCCAATTATTTTTCGACTCCCGCCACTGCTTTTGATCCGCATTTCGATTTGCCTGAGTGTTACGCACACCACCAAAATGGGTATGTGCCGTTCGTCCATGCGGTTCACTGCTGCCTTTTTGATAAGCTGATACTTTGCGGATAAAATTTCTCGCCTTGTGATGAACGGTTCTCGCCACCATGGCTGAATCGAATTGAGCATCATTGAGCAAACTAAGATTCCACAAGACTTTCGCGCCCTTCAAAGATTTATCGTAATAATACTGACTACCGTCTTTTTTCTTGAGCCAGATCTTCGCAACAATGGGAATATCCGGACCTTCGGCCCAGGCCGTTTTATAAATCTGAAATGAACTATCATCATTCATTTCACTAGACTGTTTTTTGAAATAAGGACTTAATAGTGAGATCCGACCTTTGCCTGCATTCGCCAACGTTTCCGTGCGTAAAATATTAACCAAGGCTTTATGCTGATTAGCGATATTCGCTTTATTGTAATCTTCGATTTGAATGTCGACTTTTTTAACATGCAACTCAACTGGTTTTTTATCACTGGTGCAGCTTGCACCCTCTGTATTTTCCAGCTTCAGCTTTATTTCATACGGAGCGTCTTTTAATGTTAAATAGCCCGGATAAGCACCGTCTGTAACATCGCCTTTCCACTTGATTTGGTTTTCAGTGCGATAAGGTGCAGGAAGATCTTTAGAAAATATTTCTTTATTTGAATCACTTTTCGGAGTAACTATTAAACTTACTTTTTTGACTTTACTCAAGGCTCCTTCGATTTCATAGTCGATAATGAGTTCTTCGATTTCTGGAACAAAGTGTAGCGAGTCTATGCTTGTGATTGTTACTTTGTGCGGTGGTATTATAATCGGCACTGGCTGGCAATCAATGGGGTTAAATTTATAAAGTGTTTCATCATATAAATGACATTTTTCTGGCTCGCAATACCCAGGCTTCGAATGGCAATTTAGTGCTGGCTTTTCCGTTTTGTCGAAAAAAATCACTTCGACACGACGATTTTTTTGACTACGATAATTATCTTTACCTTTTGCTTCAAGTGGAAAGTACTCACCACATCCCACTGCAGCCCGACTCAAGCTTGTAAACTTTAACTTCTTTTGATAACGTACGTACCCGCTGTCGTCTGTATCGAGCATCTTAATCAAGGTATCGATATAAACATCAAAAATTGCCCCCCAGGTGTCGGCATTGACGATACCGTTTTCTGCAATAGTACCTTCAAAACGATTGTTATAGGTTATCTGAAACTCTTTGGTCGCGGCTTTGGTTTTCGGCCCCAGTACGTTGTCTTTTTTTCCCGGATCGCATGGCCAACCATGCACATTAAACAACCATTTAAATATTTGCTGATAATCTTCGACTTTTGATTTAAGCAATGCAATGTCGACCCAATCGTCGCGGCGATCGGTTAGCAAATAATAAACATTGTTTGCGCGTAAGTTGCTGAGTTCAACGTTATACAGTTTTTCTCCAGATGTATCCGTATGACCGGTTATGAATGCCTGTTTTTCAGGGTTCTCACTTGCAAAAAGAAAAACTGTTTTCAAAACCGCAAGACCAGTTATCTTATCCGATTGACTTGCACCACTTTGATCACTTGAATCGTCATAGTCCGGCAACATCACCGCACTATCATGATGAAAATGCGCGTCTTCTACTTCAAGCAAATCACCCGTAATGGTTTTAATTTCCAACTCATTGCAAACCCCGGTGCTGACCGGAATTTCGTCGGGATTACTGTTGAGTTCATCACCCATTTTGAATTCCTAAGTCGACTTATTTCATAGCTAGAAACGGTACGAAACTACGCATGATTTTGTCTATTTCTGCGCCAATCATTTTCCAGCTTTTTTTAGAGAACGTGGTCAGTAATTTATACGCAGTACGTTCAGTCATAATAAAAAACATTTTTTGATAAATAACCGTATGCGGTACCGGCTCCCATTTGTATACATATTCGTATGCCGGCAAACCTGAATCTGTTAAAGACTCAGCGCTTTTTAATTCCTGAAATCCGCTTAAATTATTTTTCAGACTTTCAATTTGGAATTGCGCAAACGCTTTGAGCTCATTAATCTCGGGGTTCTGCTCAATATTAATATTGATCGAATGTTCAATTCCATCACATTCAGGCCCACGAAACGCATAGTGTGACTCATCAACCCAATCAGAACCGAGACTCATTGAAAAACAATTATTACTAACTGTATAATTTTCGTCGCTCGATTTTTTAGAGTCTTGCTTTGAATCTTGTGTGCGGCCGAACATCACTTACCTCAATTTTTTTTACGAACTAATTTCTTGTTCGGAAACTCTATTTCACAACCGGCCGGTGGTACCCCTTCTTCTTTTTTATAACCATTACCATCAAGCTTACCCTTTCGAATCTCACCGTTTGACAAGCGCAAAATATAATCTTCATTGGCGATGGGATTCCCCTCATTATCCACCAAACTTATTTCAACAAAATCTTGCAGATTCAGGGTATTTGAACGAATTTTTTCATCTTCAACAAAAACATTAAAATAAAATTCGGGTGAGGAATATTGCTTATCGCTGCTTGCTTTGTTAGCGTCGGCTTGATACGTCCAGTTTGCTTCAATTTTGCCACCCGACACATCGGATTCGAGCTCCTCAATTAAAACATCAGGACCGCTTATATCTTTTTTCATAATATGAACTAGTGCTTTAGTGCCATCGGCATAGCCTTCGGTCTGCGCATTAAGGGTGACTTCATCGCCAACATTTGCTGAATTTGTTGACCACGTTGCGTTGAAGAGTTTAAATAAAACGAGATTACAATCACCTTCATCAGGAATATTACCGCGTTTAACCACGCCGTTTGCAGTTAATACGCCCTTTGCCTGTTGTGTTGCAACATCTGTGAAATTGAATCGAACACCACTAATGGGTTTTCCAGCTTTATCCTTGAGACTGTACTCAATCCAATGAGGCCCTTCTTTAACCTCACCCGGTTTCGCTTTTAGAGAATTCATAGCAGAGTCGCTTGCTGACTGTGCCGCACCACCACCTCCACCACCGGAACCACCGCCTCCTGTGCCAATCAATACGGTAGGACAACCCGGAGGAATAATCACATCAGGCGGACCAACACATACAGCCATGTCGCCAACCGTAGCCGCCGGCAAACCACCAATTAGAACCGTCGGTACACCTGGTGGTAACACGGGCCCACCAACATGAGGTACGACTCCTGTGACCATGGGGCATACATGCATAGCCGTAATGGTTGCAGCAGGCATACCTCCAATTAAAACGGTCGGTACACCTGGCGGCATAATAACGCCTCCGTGTGCTGTCATGTCACCAATACGCGCAGCGGGACCTGGCATAGTTTATTCCTCTAATTGATCTTAACCAAACCACCTATGACATCAGTCATCGCACTTCCTTCAAGCTTAGCCATGGTTCCAGAAACCTTAGCTTCGAGTCCGCCTTCCATAGACGCATTCATACCACCTGACATTTTTAAATCCATATCTGCCGCAATTTCAACTTCCATCGCCGCCAAAGAAATTTTCCCACTGGCTGCACTAACATCAATATCACCGCTCGCACATTCAATCGTGATCTTACTACCATTACCATCCAACTTAACCAAATTGCCGCCGCTGTCTTCCATTGACATGACACCGGCACTATCGTCGAGAATAAATGTGTGACCGCCCGTGGAGGTCATGGTAATGTTTTCATCATTGTCACTCATTACAACGCTGTGACCGTTTGTAGTTGTTATGCTAACGAGTTTGTTCTCATCATCAATTAGAAAAACATGGCCATCGACACTTTGCATTTTTAAGGTTTTCGCTAGATCATCAATTTCGATTAAATGCCCATTGGTACTGGTAATCGAAATTTTACCTTCACCATTATTTTCGCTATCTTCCATCTTAAGTGTGTGACCATTGGTGGTGTTAAAGGAACTGAGTTTATTTTTATCATCCATCACTAACTTATGTTGATCGCGGGTTTCTAAGGTGAAAACTTGTTCTTTCTCATCTTGTGTTAATTTATGCCCATAAGCATTCGATAAAACAACTTGAGTTTCATCGGCTTTATCTTCCATTAACAACTCATTAGCTGAGCCACCGCCTAAGGAAGTATTCGACCTAATTGTGCTTTTGGTTTTTTCATCGGGTAAAGTATAGGGCGGTTTATTAGTACCATGATAAACCCGCCCCGTTATTATGGGTCGATCCGGATCACCATTGACAAACTCGACTATCACTTCTTGCCCGATACGCGGAATAAACATTGCCCCCCAACCAGCACCGGCCCACAATTGACTCACACGCACCCAACATGAACTATTTTCATCTTTTTGACCTAGCTCATCCCAGTGGAATTGAACTTTAACCCGACCAAATTCATCGGTATATATTTCTTCTCCAGCAGGCCCCACAACAATCGCAGTTTGCACACCCGTTATTTGGGGTTTTCTAGTTTTTCGAATAGGTCGATAGACTACATCAGACGGAATTGCTTCAAACGTGTTTTGATAACTACTGCCTTGACCACTCGATAGCGCCTCTAACACTTGTGGTTGCTGGCCGCGATGCCGCACCCGAGTAATGACATACTCAATATTAAATTCACTAACGTTGTGATCTTCTAAAGTGAACAAATAACCAGGGCAAAGATTATTTCGATCACTTCGTCCGCTCGCCAGTTTCTCTGCTAGCAATTTTTCTTGTAAACGAATCGCCGATACATCGTCTGGCGTACTTTCCTCCTGAAAAACAGCAGGATATTCATATACACTTAACGCTAAATCATTGCTTGCTTCCGCCATGGATGAAAAATCGAGAGCGGGCTTTTTGAAATTAAAGTCGCGCAAACTCACGCCTTTTGTTATGACTTGCTCACGATAGGAAAAATTTTGAATGTGATTGCTATTCGAGGCTAAACCAGATTCCACTTGGTAATCTATAATGGCGCCTTCGATTTCTGCCAACACGGCACTTTGGTCCGTGATAATCATGACATGTTCGCCATTATTATGTTCGAAATAGTAAAAAATACCTTCTTCTTCCATTAAACGAGATATGAAAGCAAAATCAGTTTCGCCAAACTGAACACAATAATGTCGTAAAGCATGTTGTTCATTGAGATTGAATGAGTACATATCACTCGGAATATTCGCGGTCTCAAAAACTTTTGTAATAATATCTTCTACCGATAATTCCTGAAAAATACGGTTATCACCACGATATTTTAATAGCTCGCAAATGGGAACAATTTCAATTTTATATAAAACGCTATAGCCCACTTCTTTACTAAAATCAATTCGACTGATGATTCCATTCAATTCCCTTACGGAATCACAATTATCAGGTTGAAACGATAACTGAACAGATTTTGCCAAAAGATCGGGCATGCTTAAGTTATCTTCACTAACAATGGTTACGTTAAACTGATACAGTTCAGAAATGGATTCGTTGCCACTGAATTCCAGTACAGCAAATGACTGCCCGCCTTCAATTTCTAGTGTAAACCATACGGTATTGGCATCTGTAGGTCGTAGCGCCATGTATTCCTCATATTATTCTTTTATAACCAAATTGGGTGGTACTAGTACTTATCATGTTCACCTTCTAAGAAAACCATATAATGTAGTATCTGGCAACAAAGAAGATGTGAACATTCTAATTTATATTACCAATTATTTAAAATAAATACATTATACAAAAGTAGTAGCATTACAATAATCAGATATCTTTACCTAAATACTTGGTTTCAGTTTGCTACTGCAGGGATTATAATATGAGCTTTAGTTAAACGTTTGGATCGTAACTTAAAGCCATTAGCTGACGCGAGTATACGATTGCTGTAAAACAACTGATTGATCGTCCTTGTCTTGGCAGGCACCCGACTAACCCATGACACAGGCTTTCCTTAAAGTTTATTGCTGATAAGAATATGCCCAGCATATACTATTACATAAATTCTCTTTTGCGCATTAATTTTTAACTCGATTCAATTTTCGAAATTATTTTTATTTTTTCAATATTTTTAATTACAATACGCTTATGTTCATAGCTAATAAGTCCTTCATTCCTCATTTCAGTCATTAACCTAATGATGGTTTCGTCTGCTACCATTAACAAATTGGCAATATCCTTTTTGGTAATTTCAGATTTCAAGATTGTTTGTGTTTGATTATATACGTCA
>JAOUJM010000087.1 GCA_029883265.1 Gammaproteobacteria bacterium | reverse complement strand
CGGCCCGTGTTTTGGCTGAAATCGCCCATCGAATGAAAATTCCAAGTGTTTTAGGCGAACTAATGGCAGGCGTGATTTTAGGCCCTAGTTTGCTTGGTCTTATAGAACCTGAACATGCGATACATCTGCTTGCTGAAATTGGCATTATTTTATTATTATTCAAAGTCGGTCTTGAGACTGACGCAGACAAACTTATCAAAGCCGGGCCAAGTGCTTTTATTGTTGCCATTGGCGGATTTATTATTCCGTTTTCTCTCAGTTATGCAGTTTGCTTTTATCTTTTCGACCTATCGCAGCTAGTATCATTATTTATCGGCGGCACTTTAACTGCAACCAGTATTGGCATCACCATCCGAGTTTTAAAAGACTTGAATCAACATGACGGGTTTGTTGGTCAAATCGTTTTAGGCGCAGCAGTGCTCGATGATATTTTTGGTGTGATACTGCTCGCTTTGTTATATGAAACTGTTGTATCAACCAATGGAATTAGCTTAGCTAATACTGGAAAGATTATCGGCTTTATTGCAGTGTTTTTCCTCATTGCACCAATAGCAGCAAAATTACTATCACAACTCATCAAACGCTTCGACACAATCAATAGTCTGCCGGGTTTAATTCCTACTTCAGTGGTCGCACTCGTCTTGTTTTTTGCCTGGTTAGCACATGTGGTAGGTGCACCTGAACTACTCGGAGGTTTTGCCGCTGGCTTGGCTTTGTCTCGGCGCTTCTTCTTTCCCTTTGGATTCGCACTTAAAAATGACGCTATTTTCGCGGAGCATATCGAGCGTGATATGCAGCCTATTGTGCATTTGTTTACGCCGATATTTTTTGTGATGGTAGGCCTGTCACTTGACTTAAGCGCAATTGATTGGCAATCAAGTTTTTTCTGGTTTTTATCATTTGCATTGTTAGTAACAGCCATCCTGGGAAAATTTGCTGCTGCGATGGTATTACGCCTAGATACAAAGCATAAAACAGTTATTGGAACGGCAATGATGCCTCGAGGGGAAGTAGGATTGATATTCGCTGAACTAGGCCGTTCCTCTGGGATTTTTGTTGGAGAAGTTTATGCCGCATTGATTTTTGTGATTGCGCTAACCACTTTAGTTGCGCCTTTTTTATTGAATATTCTTTACCAGAAATACGATATCAACTAGCGGGTACAAATGCATCTGAAAATATATCTTTTAAAGATGCACCAGCAAGAAAAGCTGCTTTTTTGGTATCATTGACCATACTGGGATTACCACAAACAAATACTTTCCAATTTTTCAGTGCAGGGTGTTCCGTTAAAGCGATTTGTGATGCTCGGCCTGGTTTGGTGTTTTCGATTATACTTCCATCTGAAATACAGGCCGTATAGGTGAAGTTTGGATGTTGTTGAGCGAGTGCTTGTAGTTTGTCCCGATAATAAATCGTTTCTAAAGTTCGTCCACCATGATAAAGGTAAATTTCACCACTATGTCCTTGTTGCAAAGCATCACTAACAATCCCATAGAGTGGAGCCAGACCCGAACCCGTGCCAATCAATAATAAACTCTGGTCCTTATTATCCCCTAAATAAAAACATTCACCTACAGGTTCGCTGACTTTCAGGTGTTCGCCAACCTCAATCTGATCACTCAACCAAGTACTAACAACGCCCTCTTGCATGCGCTGAATGTGAAATTCAATAAAGTCATCGCTAGGAATACTGGCAATCGAATAACTTCGAATCTGCTCTTTAATGCCTTTAATGTTTAGAAACTGTCCTGCTTTATAATCAATTACTTCATCTGTTTTTATTCGGACTCGGGTAATCGCTTCGGACAATTTCTTTTTAGAAATTACCGTAGCATCAACAAAATGATTAACACTTTCATCGGCTATAGCTACTTCGATGAAATTTTCAGGGATGCATTGACAGGCGAGAAAATATTTTTGGTGGGCTAACGTTTCTTTTAAGCCTGCCTGGGAAGCGATGCTAGGTCGCCCTTTTACCGCTTTCACCAGACAGGAATGACAAACGCCGCTACGGCATGAATGTGGAATGGGTATATCGTTTCTTACTAGAACATCTAAAACAGTTTCTTTCTCTTCACACTGAAACTCTCGTCCACGAAACGCTATTTTTTGCATTTAAGATCCATTCCAATTCGTTGTACATAATTTAGCGGCCTAACACGTCATTACGAGTTGATTCTGCAATCGCCGCAGCTTGTGCAATCAAGTCGTCTGGTACATTCAATTCCTTTAAGGTCGCGCCTAAGTTTTCCATTACGGCGTCAAAATGAGTATCATTTAGACCTTTTTTAACTAAATGAGCATGTCCGTCGCGCATGTCCTTGCCAGTGTAGTTGTGGGGACCACCAAAAGCCATAGTTAAAAATGCTTTTTGTTTAGCTGCTTGCTTATCCATATCAATACCTTCAAAAAAGCTATTAATACGGTCGTCAGCGAGCACTTTACGATAGAATATATCTACAGCTGCATTTACTGCTGCATCGCCGCCCAATTTTTCATACAAGGTTTCACTCATGGATTAATACCTCTAGCTCGGTTAAAATAATATTTATTTGTTTTTCAACAAGATAAATACCCTATATATCAATGATGTATATGGGTTACATATTTAAGCTGAAATCCTGTAAACTGTCAATAAAAATATATTTCATTTATATCTTTACAATTGTGATCAGGAACTTTACAACTACTAGTCTAGCGGTAGATAAATTAACAACTAGAGAAAAAATCATGCAGCTAACTTTATACACAGACTATTCTTTACGTGTTTTAGCGTTTCTTGCGTTACGCGAGACCGGTTCTACAATTTCTGAAATTGCACAGTTTTATGATATTTCGAGAAACCATTTGGTAAAAGTGGTACACAACTTATCATTGAAAGGATTTATTCACACCACTCGCGGAAAATCTGGTGGAATACGATTGGCGCGTGCCGCCAATGAAATCAATATAGCTGATGTGGTGAGAAATACAGAACCTAATTTTAATATCGTGGAGTGTTTTTCAGATGATGCAAAAACCTGCACCATCGAACCTATCTGTCGCTTGAAATCCGTGTTGGGCAAAGCCACTGACGAATTTATTGGTAAGTTGGAGCAATACAGCTTGGATGATATCGTTCGCAAAGAACCAGATAAAATCGAAGCTGTATTGCAATATGTACCGACTAAGCCTTAGGCCGCATGTGAGGAAATAACAAGACATCACGAATTGAAGCCGCATCGGTTAATAGCATCACTAAACGATCAATGCCAATACCTTCGCCAGCGGTTGGTGGCATACCATGTTCTAGGGCGATGATATAGTCTTCATCAAAATGCATGGCCTCGTCATCGCCTGCTTCTTTTTCCTCCACTTGTTTACGAAAACGTTCAGCCTGGTCTTCGTAATCATTCAACTCGGAAAAACCATTAGCAATTTCACGTCCACCGACAAAAAATTCAAAACGATCAGTGACAAAGGGATCTTGATCATTCCTTCGCGCCAAGGGTGAAACCTCTGTTGGATAGGCGGTGATAAAGGTTGGATTCTTAAGTTGGTGTTCCACGGTTTTTTCAAATATTTCGATTTGCACTTTACCTAAACCATAACTTGCCTTGATGGGAATTCCCAAAGTTTCAGCGATGGCAACGGCACTGCTCAAATCGTCTAGCTGTTCAGCTTTTAAATCAGGATTGTATTTTAAAATGGACTCTTTAACTGTCATGCGGGTAAACTTACTCGCGAAGTCGTACTCTTCACCCTGATAATTGATCATTGACTGGCCCACAACATCGCGTGCCAAGCCATGCAGCATTTCTTCAGTTAAATCCATTAAATCATTATAATCCGCGTAAGCTTGGTAAAACTCCAACATGGTAAATTCAGGATTATGGCGTGTGGAAAGACCTTCGTTACGAAAATTTCGATTGATTTCGAATACGCGTTCAAATCCGCCAACAACTAAGCGTTTTAAATACAACTCCGGCGCAATTCGTAAAAATAAATCCATGCTCAGGGCATTATGATAAGTCGTGAAAGGTCGTGCTGTTGCCCCACCAGGAATGGTTTGCATCATCGGCGTTTCAACTTCTAGAAAATCTTTTTCGATTAAAAAGTCTCGAATGTAGCTCACGATTTTGGAACGCATTTTAAACGTGTCACGCGCTTGCTGACTCATGATCAGATCCAGATAACGTTGACGATATTTGGTTTCTTGATCAGACAAGCCATGAAATTTCTCTGGTAAGGGGCGAATGGATTTTGTTAATAAACGAATCTGATCGACCTTTATGGAAAGCTCGCCTGCCTTGGTGCGGAATAACACCCCCTCGCCACCCACAATATCGCCGATATCCCATTTTTTAAATTCACTGTTATAAACGCCTTCGGGCAATAAATCACGGGTGACATAAAGTTGAATTTGACCCGACATGTCCTGTATATGTGCAAAACTTGCTTTTCCCATGACACGACGTGTCATCATTCGCCCTGCAATACTTACCCGTATCGGATTCGTTTCAAATTCATCATTACTGTGTTGTGCATATTCTGCTTGTAATTCTCCGGCCATGACATTTCTACGAAAGTCATTGGGAAATGCAGACGCTGTTGTTTCACGAATAGTATTTAGCTTTTGCTTGCGTTGCTGAATTAATTCGTTAACATCGATTTCTTCTTCGGCTTGATTGTTCACTACATCAGTCATGTATGATTCACTCTTTTGCTAGAGACCAGCCTTTAAACTGGCTTCGATAAATTGATCTAAATCACCGTCGAGTACGGCTTGCGTATTTCCGGTTTCCACTTGGGTGCGTAAATCTTTAATACGCGATTGATCCAATACGTAGGAACGGATTTGACTACCCCAGCCAATATCAGCTTTGCTATCTTCTAAGGCTTGTTTTTCTGCATTACGTTTCATCATTTCCAATTCATATAATTTTGCTTTCAATTGTTTCATGGCTGTAGCTTTGTTTTTATGTTGGGAACGATCATTTTGGCATTGTACCACGATCCCTGTTGGTTCATGGGTTATGCGTACTGCCGAATCTGTGCGGTTAACGTGTTGACCACCAGCACCTGAAGCGCGATAAGTATCAATTCGTAAGTCAGCGGGATTGATATCCAATTCCACATCATCATCGATCTCAGCAGATACAAAAACCGACGCAAAAGAGGTGTGGCGGCGATTGCCTGAATCAAACGGTGACTTACGAACTAAACGGTGCACTCCGGTTTCCGTGCGTAGCCAGCCAAAGGCATATTCACCCTCGAACCGAATCGTGGCGCTCTTAATCCCTGCAACCTCACCAGGAGAGACTTCAATGAGTTCAGTTTTAAACCCACTACGTTCTCCCCAGCGTAAATACATACGCAATAACATTTCTGCCCAGTCTTGCGCTTCTGTGCCACCGGAGCCCGCTTGTATATCAAGAAATGCGTTTTGTGAATCCATCTCACCTGAAAACATGCGACGAAATTCCAGTTGCGACACCTGAGCGTGCAACGATTGAATATCGGCTTCGACTGCCTGTTGCGTGTCAATGTCATCTTCTTCTATGGCAAGTTCTAGCAGCTCATGATTATCGTTTAACTGCTGGGTTGCTTGTTCGACTAGCAATACCACTTGTTCAAGTTGAGATCGCTCTTTACCCAGGGCTTGGGCTTTTTCGGGATTATTCCAAATCGCCGGGTCTTCAAGCTCCCGACAGACTTCTACCAAACGTTCGGCTTTAGTGTCGTAGTCAAAGATACCCCCGTATGGATGCGATACGTTGTTGTAAATCTTTTATTTGATTTTCTAGGGCATTTAACTCCACAAGGATTCCTCATTACAAATGTTTGTCGCGAATATGCTCGAGCAAACCTTCTGCGGCAGCTTCAACCATATCAAAAACTTGTTCAAACCCGTTTTGCCCCCCATAGTAGGGATCGGGTACTTCACTAAAATTCAAATGCGGAGCGTAATCCAGGAATAATTGAATTTTGTCATGCAGTTGTTCATCCGCCATGTTCAATAAATTACTTAAATTGTCAGCGTCCATGGCCAACACATAGTCAAACTCACTGAAATCTGCCCGTGTAACCCGCCTTGCCTGCTGATAACTTAAGTCAAAGCCACGTGTCAGAGCGGTCGCTTGGGCACGTCGATCCGGTTGTTCACCGACGTGATACGCATGAGTGCCAGCCGAGTCTACCTTAATTGTATGGCTTAGACCGGCCTGCTCCACCATTTTTTCGAACACGCCATGCGCCGTTGGCGAGCGGCAAATATTGCCCATACACACAAAAAGCACCTTAACTTGACTCATAATCCACGCCCTATTGAATAATGGCCAGGCATTTTATCAAACTCTGCGCCATATCCCAACAAAACCAAACGCTTAGCAAGTTAAGAATTAATCTTTTCCTATGAGCAAGGCCCCACTATAATAAGATCATGAGCTTAAGCCATATAACCATCGAACAAGCACGGTCAATGATCGGTCTGGAAGTGCGTTTTCAGGAAACGCATTGTACGGTGATTGAAGTTCTAGAGGATGGTCCCAGCGTCGTATTACTCGACAGGTCCAGAGGAAACGATATTCAAGCGGATCAGCATGGCGAAGCTCATCGCCGAGTACCAAAGACTTATGTGATTAAGATCTTGAACCCAAGCAAAGACGAATTTTCACTATCCTTTCTTGCGCTTGATCCACTTATTTAATTTCACTCAAACCATTCATATAAGGCTGTAAGACGTCTGGAACTCTGACACTGCCATCGGCTTGTTGATAGTTTTCGAGTACAGCGACCAATGTACGTCCAACAGCTAAAGCCGAGCCATTCAGGCTATGTAATAATTCAGGCTTACCCGTTTCAGGATTACGAAAACGCGCCATCATTCGCCGCGCTTGAAAACTTTCACAATTACTGCATGAGGAAATTTCGCGATATTTGTTTTGTCCAGGTAGCCATACTTCCAAATCATAGGTTTTGCTCGCTGAAAAACCTAAGTCACCGCCACATAAAGCCACGATACGATAGGGTAAGCCGAGTTTTTGCAATACGGTTTCAGCATGTTGCGTGAGTTGCTCCAAGGCCTCATATGAATCTTCGGGACGAACCAATTGCACTAACTCGACTTTATCAAACTGATGTTGGCGAATCATGCCACGCGTATCCCTACCATAGGACCCCGCTTCACTGCGAAAACAAGGCGTATGTGCGGTAAATTTCAAGGGCAATTGTTCGGCTGGAATAATTTCATCTCGAACAATATTTGTTATAGGAACCTCAGCAGTTGGAATCAAATAAAAATTCTGTTCATCGCTACCAAAATCTTCGATTTTGAATAAATCTTCTGCGAATTTTGGCAATTGTCCGGTACCACGCAAACTATCATCATTAACGATATAAGGCACATAGGTTTCCAGATAACCATGCTCTTGCGTATGCAAGTCCAACATAAATTGCGTTAGGGCTCGATGTAAATGTGCGATTACTCCAGTCATTTTCACAAAACGGGAACTGGTAATTTTTGTCGCAGTTTCGAAATCCAAATGACCCAAGGCTTCACCGATGGCGACGTGATCTTTTGGTTCAAAATCGAATGTCGGTTGATCACCCCAGACGCGGACTTCAATATTGTCATCTTCGCTTTTGCCAACAGGCACTGACTCATGGGGAATATTTGGCACACCCATGAAAATGGTTTGTAATTTTTCTTGCACTTGATTGGATTGTGCTTCTGCTTCTTTGAGTTTGTCACCCAATCCTTCAACTTCTTTAAGCAAAGGAGTGATGTCCTCACCTGCTGCTTTGGCTTTTCCAATGGATTTTGAACGACTATTACGCTCAGCCTGTAACGCTTGCGCTTGTGCTTGTAATGTCTTACGTGACTCTTCCAGAGCCTGAATACTTGCTACATCCAGATCGAAACCTTTTATTTTTAATTGTTGTGCAATGGTTTCTATATCTGTACGAAATAATTTGGCATCTATCATTACTAGTTTCTCTAAATTTTACTTACTAACTAAATTGTCGCGCTAGCACTAGCCCACACCAAGCGGCACCCACACACAACACGACACTTAAAATCATATTCGTCATGGCTTTAAACCATTCACCGGCAGTTAATAGACTAACAGTTTCAATGGAAAAAGTTGAAAAGGTGGTAAACGCACCAAGCATACCAATCGTTAAGAAGGCACGCCATTCATCATTTAATAATCCTCGTTCGACCAATACGACATAGAGCACACCCATTAATAAAGAACCGCTAACATTCACGAACAAAGTTCCAAACGGAAAATGTTTCGCCACCGCTGTTTGCACCGCTTGTGCGCTCCAGAACCTTAATACGGCTCCCAATGCACCACCAGCAGCAATTGCGATAATATGTTTCATGATTATTGGATTATTCTGTGTGGCATGGTCGGATAATAACGCGAGAACCTCATAGAATCAAACATCACCGGTCGCTTTGCGTTTATTACGTTCTTGAATCGCATATTGCTGATCCAACTGGCGCAAAAAGCGTAAACGCTCCTCAATATTTTTTTCCAAGCCTTGCTTAGTCGGATGATAATATTTTTTGTGTTGTAGTGCTTCTGGCATATAATTTTCACCGGCGGCATAATGATGCGGTTCATCATGAGCATAACGATATTTTTTACCATAATCTAATTGCTTCATTAATTTTGTCGGTGCGTTACGCAAATGCAGCGGCACTTCCAACGAACCGGAGTTGCGCGCATCAGCCATGGCTTGATTGTAGGCATTATAGACCGCATTACTTTTTGGCACGCTCGCCATATAGACCACGGCTTGCGCTAGAGCCAATTCTCCTTCTGGGCTACCCAATCGCTCAATGGTATCCCAGGCATTAATACTGAGTTGTAAAGCGCGTGGATCGGCATTACCAATGTCTTCACTCGCCATGCGCACTACGCGTCTAGCAATATATAATGCATCACAACCGCCATCGAGCATGCGACACATCCAGTACAAGGCAGCATCAGGCGAGGAACCGCGAACGGCTTTATGTAATGCTGAAATTTGATCATAAAAAACTTCGCCGCCTTTATCAAAACGCCGGTTTTGACCATTGCTTAATACTTCGTTTAATAATGTTTCATCAACAAGAATCGTTTTATTTTGTCTCGGCGCAAGATCGGCGAGTATTTCTACTATGTTTAAAACCCGTCTCGCATCACCATCAGCCACACGTGCTAATAGTTGTTGTAGTTCCATAGGGAAATCCCAATCCCAATGACCCAACCCTTTTTCTTCATCGCTCAAAGCCCGATGAATAATTTGCATGAGGTCGTCTTGAGTTAAGGCTTTCAATACATATACGCGTGCACGTGAAAGTAAGGCATTATTTAATTCAAATGATGGGTTTTCAGTGGTTGCGCCAATAAAAGTAATCGTGCCGTCTTCGATATGGGGCAGAAAGGCATCTTGCTGAGCTTTGTTAAAACGATGAACCTCATCGACAAATAAAATGGTTTGCTCGGATTGTGCTTTAGTTTGTTCAATTGCAGCGCGAATATCTTTGACACCTGATAACACTGCCGATAGCGTAATAAAGCGTGCTTTAAAATAGTTTGCAGCTAATTTCGCCAAAGTTGTTTTACCGGTGCCGGGTGGCCCCCAAAAAATCATTGAATGGGCATGACCCGATTCAATAGCCAAAGATAACGGTTTATTTTTTCCGATTAAGTGTGTCTGGCCGAAAAATTCAGGCAAAATACTAGGCCGCAAACGATCGGCCAAAGGCTGGTATGTGGCTTCATTTATATTAAGAAGGTCTTGGTCCATTACTCACCTGCTTCAAACACATCAACACCTTTGGGTGGTTCGAATTCAAATAAAGTGTTTTTCAATTTTCTATTTTTTTGTACTTGGCTAAAAATCAACAATGTGCGCTGACCTAAACTATCTTGCATAGCCATTTGCTTGAGTTCTTGGTTTTCAAAACTTAAAACGATTTCAGTAAAGCTGGTATCTTGTTGCTTGGGCGTTAGACGCAAACGCAGAAGACCGTCTGCTGGTGGCAATTCTTTAAGATTGAAAGTTTTGTTCAAGGCTTGTTGTTCACTCAGCAACACTGCGGGCGTATTACCTACTGAGTTATCCAAAAGACGTACGGTGACTTGTTCCAAATCTTTGTCATAAATCCAAATCTTTTTGCCATCGGATGTTATTTGTTGTTCATAAGGCGCTTCATAATCCCAGCGAAAACGCCCTGGCTTTTTAATATAAAGCACACCTTGACGATAATCTTGGCCACCAAGTTGACTATTTTCGACCTTTTGTTCAAACCTTGCCTGTAAACTCGTGAGTTGATCGAAGTACGCTTCTGCCTGGCTGATTAAATCACCGGCAGGGCTAAGTGTCGACCACAAGCAGAGCCATAGAAACACGCTAAGCTTTTGTTTCATATTGATTATTATCCCGTGCGCTGAAACTGGAATGGGTATTATACATGAGAATGCATGCTGATATGTAACCACAGCTAACGGACGATTAACTGACCTCGATACATGCCCATTTGGCAGTTAAAATCGTATTTTCCAGGAGCAAGATTGCTTAATTCGAGTGGATTATCTTTATGTAAATTCAAATCCTGATGCAGATTTAACTGATCAAACACCACTTTCTCGGCACAGGGATTGGGATCTTCGCGTTTGAAAACCAGTGTTAGTTTTTCACCTGCCTGTACTTCTATTCTGGAAGGTGTATAGACACCATCTTTTACCAAAACCGTAATCAATCCCGATTGAGTTGCCGTTCTTGCTTTTGTTTGCGCGATCCAAAACCACCAAATAATAAATATGATGAGAGCTAATCCTAAAATATTGACGATAATTTCCATGATTAAATACTCTCTGGTTTTAAAAATCGCAAACGATTGGCGTTTGTTACCACGGTTACCGATGACATGGCCATAGCCGTTCCTGCAAAAACCGGATTCAGTAATAAACCAACATAAGGAAATAAAACACCCGCAGCGATAGGAATGCCAATCGCATTATAAATAAATGCACCAAATAAATTTTGTTTGATATTGCTAACAGTCGCACGAGATATTGTTATGGTATTGGCAACGCCGTGCAACGACCCAGCCATTAGTGTGACGTCTGCGCTTTCAATGGCCACATCGGTGCCCGTGCCAATAGCAAAGCCCACATTGGCATTAGCCAACGCTGGCGCATCATTGATTCCATCACCTACCATGGCAACGACGTGTCCTTTCGCTTGCAATGCTTTAACTTTATCGGCTTTGTGTTGTGGCAATACATCCGCAATGACTTCATCCACTCCAACGTGGTGCGCAACCGAATTGGCAGTGCGTTGATTATCACCAGTAAGCATCACAACTTTAATATTAAGCTTATGTAAACGAGCGATTGCATCTTTCGAATCCTTTTTCACCGGATCACTCACAGAAATCAAACCAATTAATTTTTTATCCATTGCCAAGTACATGGCCGTATGACCTTTATTTGCCATGATTTGCGCTTCATTATCAAATAAATGAGTTTCAATGTGCTGCTTCTGCAAATGTTTTTGATTTCCGAATAAAACGGCTTGACTGTTTATTTCGCCGCAAACACCATGACCCGCGACGTTTTGGAAATTGGATACAGGACTTGTTTCAACCCCTTGTTGTTTTGCATACTCGACAATGGCTTCTGCTAAAGGATGTTCAGATTGTGTCTCTATACTGGCGGCTAGACTAAGTATTTGTTTTTCATCCCAGCCATCACCATACATCACCCCGGTCACGGTTGGTTTACCTTCGGTAATCGTACCTGTTTTATCCAGGACCACCGTTCTTATTTTTCCAGCCTGCTGTAACACTTCGCCATTACGAATCAGTATGCCGTACTCAGCAGCCTTGCCCACACCAACCATAATCGAAATTGGCGTTGCCAAACCCAAGGCACATGGACAAGCAATAATTAATACGGTCATAGTTGTAACTAAAATATAACTGGCTTTGGGTTCGGGTCCAATATTGAACCAAACCAAAAACGTGAGCACTGCAATGATTAAAACAGTGGGTACAAATACTGCGGAAATCTTATCGGCTAATCGACCAATACTGGGTTTTGAGTTTTGCGCTTGTCGCACCATTTCGATAATCTGCGATAAAGCCATGTCCTTGCCTATGCGTTTGGCTTGATATAGAAAACTCCCGTTTTTATTAATCGTGCCGCCCACCACTTCACTACCCGCCGTTTTTTCCACGGGCAAGGGTTCACCCGTTAACATGGATTCATCAACACTGGAGTGTCCGTCGATGACTAAACCATCCACAGGAATTTTTTCACCGGGACGAACACGAATAGTTTCATCTAAACCAACTTCACTAATAGGAATATCCCGTTCTTCGCCATCACGAATAACACGGGCGGTTTTGGCCTGCAAACCAATTAATCGTTTTATGGCCTCGGAGGTTTTGCCTCGCGCACGCATTTCTAGGGCTGAGCCTAAATTAATTAATGCGATAATAATCGCTGCGGGTTCAAAATAAACATGCCTAGCGGTTTCAGGAACAATTGATGGAAATAAAGTGATTAATAACGAATATACCCATGCTGCGCCGGTACCCAAGGCGATCAAGGTATCCATATTCGCGTTATGAACTTTGAATGCCTTCCAGGCACCTATATAAAAATGTCGTCCAGAATATATCATCACAAATAAACATAACACGGCAATGACAAACCAAAACTCGCGATTGCTTTCTAGACCTGGCATTTTACCCATCACGCTGGAAATGAATAATGGAAAACCCAATAATGCCGCAACTATGAATTTTTTTAATAATTGACGGTAATGTAGTAACTCAGCGGCTTCTTTTTCTTCCTGATCGGCCTCACTCATCAACTCAGCAGCATCATAACCGGCATCCTTAACTGCCTGGACTAATTGTGTGGCTTGCACGTCGCCCTTAACTAAGGCTGTATGCTCAGCGAAATTTACCGCTGACTGGGTAACACCGGGGACAGCCGCTAATGCTTTTTCAACACTGGCCACACAACCAGCGCAGCTCATGCCACTAATCGATAAACGTATACTGTTTTCCTGACTCATACTTTGCCTTGTTTATGCTGATCACTTTGACTGGTTTCTATTAAATGACACACGGTATTTCCATCGGGATAGCCATCGGGCATAGCATCCCATTGTACCAATGCTTGCTCCATCCGATCTTGTAAGGCTTGCAGCTCTTGTAATTTTCGACGGTTTTCGATTATGCGATGTTTAATGATATGACGCACATTAGGGCAAGGAGACTCACCCTTTCTTGATTCAAGCAAAATATCTTGAATCTCTTTTAACGTGAAACCAAGTGACTTTGCCTGACGAATAAAATTCAAATCTCTTAAATGGCTTCGGTCAAATTGTTTATAACCATTTATTTCATTCTTACTCGGGCTTAATAAACCGATTTTGGCGTAATAACGCACAACATCACTGCTTACCTCGGCCGCCTGGGCTAACTCTTTGACTTTCATCATATTAGTAACCTACATGTGATATTGATGAGAACCTAAGTATAGTATATAACTTGGGAGTTACTCCCAAGTCAAACAGAATTACTTGGCCTCCTTTTTGCTGCAGAAAAAAACATCGTAAAACTTCGTATCATGAGGACTATCGCCATGCGGGTAGATAACTCAGACAATACGCGTTTTAAAGTCAAAACCCAATTTGCTAAATCTGAGCGTGGGCAATCTGCTCAGTCGAACAGCGCTTTAAGCTCGGTTGGTGACCAGATCGATTTCAGTACGGAATCGCAAGTATTAACGGACTTATTACACCAAGCCCCTAGCCTAGCAAATGAAATTTTGCCTTGGTATTTTCGCAACGCGAATGAACAGAACAAACAACGGGCCGTCGCTCTGGCGAAGTCTATTCTAAATAAAGCACACACCATGGGCTTTAGTTTTCCCCTGCCTTTAATCATCGATGAAGTCATGTTTAACAATGGACTTAAAGATGAATTACATCAAAACCCACGCTTTATCGCGCTAGCTCAAAACCATTTGCAGTATCAAGATCTACACCAGTTATTACCAGCCCAAATGTTAAGCGATGATGAAAAATCCATTCTTGAACATTTATTTTATTCTGCAAAAGAACTAGGAGAACCGGTATTGCAAGTCAGTGACTCTGCCATGGCCTATGTAATCGAAAAATGGGCAGCCATCAATCAATCAAAACCTGTGGTCAGCTTGAATCAGTTTTTAAACGAAATATCCCAAGTAAGCAACGCGCGACCGCTAATCTCTGCAATCCTGGTTTCACAACTAAATCTTACCGAACTTGAAACCGAAGTCTAGACCTGCTTGGTTATTATTATCATGTTATGTCAGCTATTGTGTTTTTTATGCTGGTCCAGAGCCAGGTCGCGATATTTTTTTAAAACCCTTGTGTTGGCCAGTCATATCTTGAATAATTAAATCAAATCTCTTAAGGCAATAATTGGTTTTGGCAGAGCTGACGATGACAATTAAACAAGTCATTTCCGGAGGACAAACCGGAACCGATTTGGGTGCGCTGGTCGGTGCACGACGTGCTGGCGTTAGCACGGGAGGATATTGCCCCAAAGGTTATCGAACGGAAAAAGGCCCACAGCCTGTTTTGGCACAATACGGATTAATCGAACATAGCAGTGCTGACTACACACCTCGTACAATTGCAAATGTTAAACTTGCTGACGCAACAATTATTTTTATTACAAAAGCACATTCACCCGGAACCGAAAAAACGCTAAGTGCAACTGTGCATTATTGTAAACCCCATTTTACAATTGATCCCTTTGCTAGCGATGCGGAAAAAAAATTAATTGCATTTCTTGAAAAACAAAAACCACAAGTAATTAATATCGCAGGCCCCAGGGAATCACAACAGCATGGCATAGGGAAAAAAGTGGCGAGTATTGTGGAACATGTGTTACTTGCTGTAAACGTAACAAAATGCTAAATGAGTTTTTTTCTTGTTGATCTAATTATTTTTCCAACTAAACTAAAATAGCAAACTTCAGTAGTAGGCAGTATAGGCCCCAGCAGTACCGGGGCCTAATTTATTTCAATACAAGTTTACTAAATTCCTTAAGTGTTTATTCGCTTTGATTTCTCAATGAATTGAAGTCGACTCGATCCACATATTGTACTTTTTTCCCGGAAAAATTCTCATAAAACTTTTGGTGGGCATGAAAAGAGAATTCATCCACACGAGTTTTGTAGTCTCTGATCCAGTTAATTAACATCGCTAGGTTTTTATCTTGTGCAGTTTTGCTAGCGTATTTATGTGCTTCCCATGGACGTTGTTTGGCATTTTCAACACAGGCTTCAATGTCTAGATTAATAAAAATAACTTCATTAGCAGCGCTGGCGACCAGTGCTAATAAATCACTATAACAACCTTCGATAACCCAGGCATTATGTTGCATGATAAAAGAATCAATTTTAATTTTGCATTCATTAAGCGGGGTACGTTGTGGAGGTAGACGATCCAGCCAAGCAAGTGTATCCAAATCCAGATGCGCCAGATTTTCTTTATTGCTTAAATATTTGGCTAAAGTGGATTTTCCACTAGCGGAATTCCCAAAAATAATCAGTTTGCGCATACTAAAAACCTGTTTTACTAATACGTGGTTTCAAGAAAAACTACCAAAACAAGTAATATAACCACTTCGCTAATTTCAATACCTGCACCTAATACATCACCACTAATTCCACCAATGCGTTTAAGCCAAAATGTTCGATAAACATAAAATAATATAACTGCGGCGACTATTAATAAAAGGCCAATGGAGAAGTTAAACCCTAGCAACAAAAACGCCAGCAAAATTATTAGTTGCCACGCCAATGGTCTTGAGTAGTGCGCAAGAAAATCGCTGGCAATCCCCTGCTCTCTCACATAATCACAGCTATTCATCCAAGCGAGAACCAATGTTCTGGCCATCATGGGAATGATTACCAAATAAAAAACATAATCCGATTGTTTTAATAAACTGTAAATAGCGACGAATTTTAATAACAAACTACAAACCACGGCACTAACGGCTGCGGGACCGGCCACCGGATCGTGCATAATTTTCAATATTTTCTGACGATTACCATGTCCACCAACAAGCGCATCGGCGCAATCAGCTAATCCATCCAGATGCAAATTCCCAGTAATCCAAACCCAACTGAACAGAATTAACGCTGCGAGCAACAATGGGTTTAACACGGCGAATATTGACGCTTCCAGATAAAACAACAAACCAATCAGAAAACCGACTACAGGAAAAAAAAGAACCGATCGACTTGCCGAATGTTCCACATAATTTATTGCTGGTAAAGGCAAGCGCGTTAAAAACTGGATGGCGTAGAAAAAAGCATGGCTGATCTTTTTCAAGCGAGATTTCCAGCATGAAAAACCAAACGAGGTAACTGCTGTTCGCCTTCACCGTCAATTCGGATTCGTGTGATTCCCGCATTGGGTACATCAATACGAAACATCGCGTCAATTGGCATGCGTAAAACATGACTGATAATCATGCGCATCATGCCCGCATGTCCAACGACCAACACATGTTCATATTGGTTTTGACTAATCACCTCCGTCCAAGCGGATACAATTCTGCTTTGAAAATCCGATAAAGCTTCTGCTCCTGGTGGACG
>JAOUJM010000086.1 GCA_029883265.1 Gammaproteobacteria bacterium | reverse complement strand
CATACACCAAAGCCAGTGGCGCATCGCTCATGGCTAATTGTTTGGGGGGCACGTTCAACACCGCGACTAATGCGATTAGGGCGTAAAACAAAGTTGCAATAATCAGAGATAGAATAATGCCCATCGTTAAATTTCGCTCAGGATTTTTGACTTCTTCGGCTACATTCACCATGTCCTCAAAACCAAGAAATGCATAGAAGGCGAGAAAACCTCCGGCCATAATGGCGATAATTGTGGTGGCGGAAAAATCGGGAATTAATTCTGGAAGACGTTGTGGGATCGTGGTGAACGAGTCGGCACCCACAATGATAACTAATAATAAACCCGTGATTTCCACCAAGGTTAAAACTGCAGCCACACCGACCGCATGTTTAACACCTAGGGCGGCGATGCTGGTCAAAGTGATCAATAATAAACAAATGGCTAACCATGCAGGAATATCGATGAATACTTGCAAATAACCAACAAAACCACGAGCAATAGTAGCGGAAGAAACTGCCGCAGATATGGCCACCATAAGGCCAATGAAAAGCGCCAAGTGTTTACTACCAAAACCTTGGTGCACATAAACGGCTTCACCGGCACTCACGGGAAACTTTGCTGTGAGTTCAGCATAAGCCAACGCGGTAAAGCTGGCGACAAAACAGGCAACCACAAATGCTAGCGGTGTATACATGCCTGCAACACCGGCAACCTTGCCTACAAGCACATAAATTCCAGCGCCTAAAATATTGCCTAGTCCGTAAAAGACGACTAGATAAAGACCAAGGCTGCGCTGAAGTTGATTTGAAGTCAAATTAATCAAACGATGTGGTTGTAGGATTGAGTTTGAGTATATCAAATACCATGACCCAGTGCCGGCACATCATCTCAGTGATTTATTTATTAACACACTTGTGTTTGTTAATTGAATAAATACCAACATTTAAAATAACTGTCAGATCGTGTTCGTGTGTGCCAAGCTAGATTCAATTGTCCATACAATCACGACAAAATATATGACAAAGAATTTCTTTCTCTAGATTAATGTGTGTTACAAGATAAAAATCATTTTGCATGTCATGGACGCTAGACCGCATAAAATAAACGCCTATAGTTTTTCGGGTTGCAACAGGTATGAATCCATAGTAATTTAATCGGGTAATTATTTCCACCCGCTGATTCATGGAAAAATCGAGCATGTTGTTATTACCAAGCGGAACGATTGTTGATATCACAACGGATCGAGCCAAATATCATGCCTTGCGCCAATCCTGGCTGGGTGTACATTCGAATAGTAGTCACAGCGAACTTTATGCGCTGGTAGACGTCATCTACCGTCTGCGTGACAGTGATGGGGAAATAAAACGGGGTAGCACAGAATTTGATTTTGTATATGCCGGTGAGACCGTCGCGAGTATAGATACCAATTCCAATTGGAGTGAAGTCGAGCGTCGTTTATTTTTTAAATGGCTTACTGAAGAGACTCAGGTAAAGCGCATAGAAAATTGTCGTCGACGATTGGAAGATCATCAACACACCTTAAGTAGTAAAACTCACCAAGCCAGCAAGCGTTTTTATTCCTTACTTGAACAGCGATTGTCGTCGCATAAATTACGGCGCGCAGCAGCATCTCAATGGTTAGCAACCATTAATAATTTTAGCAAAACGGGTTTACGCCAGGATGAATTCTACTGGTCCGGTTTGCAAGGGTTATTAAAATCTTGTGATGCAAATGCGATCATTGCTAAAGAAGTCTTACTTGAATGTATTGAAAAAAATAAAATTCGTCTGGAATTAAGCACTGAACTCTGTTTTGATGAACACGGTGGATTATCATTTGTTGAAACAGCCAAACCGATGCCACATCAAGCCGTTTATCGAGCCGCATTAAAATTGGATTCACAATGTATTTGTGTGATGCGTTATCAAGATTCCGCGGCAAACTACCGCATTGGTTTGGTCAAAACTTTAAATTCGCATCATACCATGGCACTCAATCAATTTTGGTTTGCGCTGGACCCGTGGGGACGTGCGATTATTAATCCACAAACAAGTTCAACACAGTATTCGCGTTTTTTTAGTTGCAGCGAATCAGCAAAGCAACATGCAAGTTTACATGCAAGAGAATATTTAGGCTTGCGCCAAGGGGTTCGTCCCAATACTTATTATGATCACATGACCTTAGTGGGTGGTGAGCATTATCGTGAATGGAAATTAAGTTTGCCGCATCATCAACGCAGCTTTTTTGGTGCGCATTATTTTGATCACAATGTACTTGCCCATATTCGCACGACGATTCGTCATGATGCGCAGGGTAAGAAAATTCTTTTCATCGAAGAAGTGCAAAGTGATTGGCATCAGAGCGGTAAACGTTATGGTTATGACAATAATCCTTGGGGTTCGGTCGCACATGCACCGTTTGCCAAAGAATGGGTCATGTTAGCGGTGAAGCAAATATTAATTCAAGCTAAAAATATGGGTCTGCAAGGCATTGCTTGGACGCCGGGTGCAATACAGGAAAAACGCTATCATCGTTCACTGGATCGCATACGATCTATATATGATAACGATATTCCACAAGGTCTGAATCGTTTGGGTAAACGATTCGGTTTAAACGTGAAATACACCACAATTGCAACACGCGATCCTTGGTTGACATTGCATAAACAACAAGACAAATGGCGGGTAGCCTGTGGTGAAGGAAAGTTTCAAACGCGTGCGAAATACAGCAGCAGAGAACAAGCCATGGCGGTGATCTATCGACATAGCCGATGCATAGATTTAGATATACCGGTGTTCTATTTCAATCATAGCCTGCGACAGCAAATCCGTGATCGTGGTTTGCCCTTGTTTGGTGAAACGTGGGACTAGTGGTTTAGCGTCCTGCACATTGACTGATTACACTAGCGGTTTGGCTGCATAAATATGTAATGACTAAATCAATTTCAGACGCGTTAAGCTTGCGAAACAATTTCGGTGGCATCACTCGGATATCATTCGCACCTAATAACAAACGTGAAATTGTACGACCAATTTCATTATCACGATCGAGTCCGCTGAGCACGCCGCCTTGGGTATCACTCATGGCACTCAAATCAATATTAAAACGTGCACGACTAAGATTCTGATTCAGTGATGAGTTATGACATTGACCACAGGCTTGGCTTAAAATACCCGGCGCATCTAAACCTGCTTGCACCGCAAAACCAATATCTGCAAGTTGACGGGTATAAAAAGCATCACGTAAATCGGGAAGGGCAGATGCGGTTAACACTCCGCTACGAAAATTTTGATAGGCATTTATCAAGCTGCCAAGCGTTGTTGGGTCTGTCACTTTGATATCGTGATAGGGCACAGCAATATTATTACCGCTAATGGTGAGTGCATTTAACGCGTCCCAGGTCGCGCTGCGTCCCGGTACGCTATTATTCGTTGGTTGCGTCGGTGAACTTGCAAACACTTCTGCTTGAATTGCCCGCGAATTAAATTGCACGAATGCATTGCCATTATTATTGCCACGAACTAAGTTTTCCAATAAACGAGGATCGGATGCCGTGATTAAGTTAGCCGGTATGCCGGCATAGGCTTCCGTGCTTCCTCGGGCTGCGCGAAAATCATCGATTAATACATTGCTAGCGGTATTGCTACGAAACCAATGACTCCAGGGAAAACGTAATTCTTGCAAAATCAGGAATTTTGCTGTGCCGGGTCCAGCGGTTTGATGGCAATGCAGACAGTCTAGTGTGGTATTGGCCAAGTTGACTTCATCAAATAAAGTAAACGAGGTCCAGCCAGATTCAGTTGCGGGTGTTAATAGATCACCCGTGGTGCAACTATCGGTCGCACTGCATGGCAGCGTAAAATTAAATAAGTAAAAATTTAATTCATTCGTGACGCGGTCAGCGGCCACGATTTCCGCTAATAGATCGCCGCGAACAAATCCTAAAGCAACAAAACCTGGCGGGGCATTGGGTCCGCCACCGCGGCGTCCGCCAGTATTATTAGCAGTAAAAACGATAGCGCGAGGATTAATAGCATTCACTTCTTTGGCAACTAGCGAACTGGAGTGACCGGTTAAGGCAAACGAAGGATTGCCATTCGCCCCATTATTACGCCGACCGGTGGCTGTGGGATTGTTAAAACTTAAGCCTAAGGCGGCTTGTAAGTCGGTGATGGATGTGATGTTGGGCAGTGTTGCGCCACAAAATGCGTCAGTGACAGCATCATTTCGATTAGCCGCAATCGCACGGGCACATACTTCCTGTATTTGAGCGGTACCACCGGCAAACCCCGCAAGTGGATTGGATTCAATAACCGGTTCTGTGACAAAAGTATCCAGAATATATTGCGCCACATTAGCCGCGCAATCAGCAATGCAGGTCGTTGGATCAAGCGGTGGCATGGTTTGTTCAATAATCGTGGTGAGTTCAGCTAAACTCATCGCACGTGTCACACCTATGGTGGTACTAACGCCAGCACCATCTATACCATGACAATCGGCGCAATCAGCCATATAAATTTCTGGGCCATGGGTAATTGCAATGGTTAATGCTGAGCGAGTACTTATAGTAATTGCATTAGAAAATGCTGAGGCATTGCCGGTTGTGTCAACGGCCCGAACTTGAAACTGGTAAACCGTTTCCGGAATAAGCGATGTTAATTGGATTTGGGTGATATCAGCACTAGCGAGCAATGTGTTGCCATCAAAAATTTCATAATTGCTAAGCGAGACATCATCTATTGATGGTGTCCAAAATAAGGTTACATGAGACCCCCCAATACTGGTGGCGCGTAAGTTTGCCGGTGTAGTCGGCGCTTGACTATCTACCGCTAAAGAAATTAACGCAACCGGCGCGACACTTGTTTTAAATTTTATTTTTTGTTGTGTGACGGTTTGTAAATTGGTGTCGAGGCTTTGAATTTGTAACACATAATCATGATTGGATTGTAATTGGGTGATGGTGAATTCTGTATTTTCCGTTTCGGCAATTAAATTGCCATTCAAAATCAATTCATAATTTTCAATCGATGCGGGTTTAGTTTCATTCCATGCAACACTAATTTGATCATGACTGAGTGATTGAATGCGTAAACCTTGCTGAATATTTTGCGACGGCAGGTTTTCGCTACAGGCAGTAATAGATAGAAGTAAAAAAAGAAAAACAGTAAACCATCCATTGGATAGGCGCCAACCTAGCGACCACTGGCTATCCATAATACATCCCCACATCAAACATTTTATCTATACCCGAATTCAATGTCCGAGCTTTTATATCAAATATAGTAGGTAATAATTCAGTGCCTGGCAAGTGAATCTTTGCGCCATGGTTTGAACCGTACTCAAAAGGAATGCAGCTACAGCTGTTAGGGGTTAATGAAAAATATAAGTAGACTGGTAAACAGCGCAATTAATAAAGTGCGCAAACCTGACCATAACCAAAATGTTTGACTAATGCGTCCAAGAAAAACACCTAAGAAAAATAAAACGATAAATGCAATGCCGATACATAATAAAAAAGGATTACTGTCGTCGGGAAGCAAGGTAGAAAAAAACAAAGGGCAAAGAATTAGAAGTGAAATTATTAAGGGCGAGACCCCATTAACCAGAGCGACAAGAAAAGGAATTAAGCGTGCATGCTTTTTGTGCTGTGAGTCACTGAGATCATCAATCATTGCTTGTTGCAATTCACTGAGTTCAAGTTTGCGCTCAGCTTGTTCACTAATATAAGCGCTGGTAACGCCACTGACACCAAGTGCAATAGCAGCGCCTAGGCAGGCACTAATAGCCATCTGAATATCGTGGCTTTGATTGACATAAAACCCCATGACAATGCCCAGCATAGTGAGTGCCCCGTCAAAACCATTTACGACGAAGTAACGTCTTGCGATTTGTTGACCACTATGGGATTGCATGAGGCTAGTCAGTTACGGATTATTAAATTCAACTTCGTCAACACTATGTAAGGAGCCACCTAAGCGACTGATGGCATCATTGAATTGCTCAAAATCGATATTTTCCGCTTCAATCGTAATTACGACAGATTCGGTTTTTTCGTCCACTTCTACGACTTCATATTTCACCCGGTAACCGGGCTGTAACTCTGCCAACTGACGGGTAAATTCCAGGCCAGAGGGTTGATGCGGTTTGAGTACATCTAAAACCAAACGGGTTAAACTGGCCATACAATTTCTCCTAAGGCTTACAACACTATGGTGCAATAAAATCACTATGAGCTCAAGTTTTTGATTGGGGGAAAAAAATAACTTCAACCCAACTGAAATTTATTCTTATGAAAGTTATTGGTTTTCAAACTTAATTTTCGATTAAGACAAAAAATAAATTTATTGGATTTCCGTGAGGCTGAAACTTGATTAAAAGGGAAAAATCGTCTACGCTGGAAAAAGCTGGTTATTTACATTATTTAATGTTTTAATCTCCAGCTAGAAACATTGTACATTGTCACGGTTATATCTAGTCACATCCTTTCTTGTGTTCTTCTGTAAGTTACCTTGAACAAGTTGCAATATTTTTTCACCACAATCTATTTTTATGAGGTAGTCTCAATGAATACTGGTACAGTTAAATGGTTTAACGAAACCAAAGGGTTTGGCTTTATTTCTCCGGCAGACGGTAGTGCTGACGTTTTCGTTCATTTTTCTGCGATTAAAGCAGACGGTTTCCGCTCTTTAAGCGAAGGCCAAGCAGTTAGCTATAAGGTTGAAAACGGCCCTAAAGGTCCACAAGCGGCTGAAGTTGAAGTTCAATCTTAATTGAACATTGATGGCCCTGTTGCAGTATGTGACGGGGCCATTTGTTTCCCTCCCCCAAGATCCAAACTCCTTGTTTAACTTTTTGAAATATCAAGATAAACTAAACATTGCTTAGTGTCTGCCGGTATCTTGTACTGAAATATGTCTGATCTTCCCACTCAATTATCAAAAAACCTGATTATTCGTTTATTGCTGATTATTGTTGGCTCTATTGCCGTGGTTCTAGGATTTATCGGTATATTTGTCCCTGGACTGCCAACCGTGCCTTTTTTATTGCTTGCGGCTGCTTGTTATGCGCGGAGTTCGCAGCGTTTTTATCACTGGTTGCTTAATAATAGACCACTGGGTCCAATTATTTGCCAATGGCGCGAAAACCAAACCATTTCCCGGCGAAACAAGACCTGGGCAATATTGAGCACCATGCTCAGTTTTGGCGTGACCATTATATTTTTTATTCCTTCGCCCTGGGTGCAATTGGGATTGACGCTAGCGGCGCTCGTGTTAGTGAGCATTATTATGCGTTTGCCTACAGAAGTGGTTTCAGATCGCAATCAAAGCTAGGCAAACTATTTCACCAAGTTTTTGCTGATGGCTCAGCCAGCCATAATGCATCCACCTTGGTTACGTAAATAATCAATGAAGAGTTGATCAAATTCAGGGATGACCGATTGTTTTACACTGGGAAGGCCCAATAAAGCTTGGCTCCAGCGACTAAGTGCCGAATTTTCAGGGATGATGTTCAAATTCAGTTGTTGCTGCATCACTGCATAGCGCATAAACAATGGCGCAAAAGCGGCATCGGCAAGCGAGAATTCGGTGCCATTAAAATAGGGTGAGTGAATCAGCTGTTTTTCCAGGATGTTGAACTGGGATTGAATAGTATTGAGAAATTGCTCATATGCGAGTGTATCTTTTTCAATGCTCATTAGATATTGATTGCCTATCATATCGGAAGCAAATTCAATCCAGGCGCGGTTTTTGGCTTTTTGTAAGACATCTTCTGGGTGTAGCGATGGTGGTGTGATTTCGTCCAGGTACTCATTAATAACCGCTGATTCAAACAAGACTTCGCCGTCCACTTGTAATAGTGGAACCTTGCCTAAGGGCGAAATGGCATTAAACCAATCGGGTGGATTGCTGAGGTCAATATATCGAATATCAAAAGTGATATTTTTTTGCAATAACGTGATAACTGAGCGTTGCACAAATGGGCAAAGATTAAAACTAACAAGTTCGATTTTATTAACCATGGCTAATTCATTCCTCGATTCTAGCGTGAACGTTAATCGTCTAATAAAACAACAAAGATTGTATAAACGGTTTTGACGAGGTGCTAGGTTACGAGGTTTTTACCGCTTTGGGAACACCTAAAGTGAAACGTGAACCACGTCCTTCTTCACTTTCGAGTCGAATAAATCCGCCCATTTTCTCCGCGAATTCTTGGCAAAGTATCAAACCCAAGCCGGTTCCTGCTTCATTGTGAGTGCCTCGGGTTGATTGGGTGTTTGTGATAATGCCAAACAAAGACACTTGTCGTTCAGCGCTAATACCAACGCCGTAGTCAAGAATGTGTACCAACTGATATTTTTCATCTTCGTCAATCAGAATGCGAATTTTTCCGCCCGTGTGGCTAAATTTAATCGCATTATTGATTAAATTACGCAGAATAGTCTGCAACATGGGTTCATCGGCTAGTGCCCATGCCGGTTTTTCATGTTCGATTGTTAGGGTAATTGCTTTATTTGTTGCTTGGGTCAAGAGCAATGACGTTGCCTGATTAAGCATATGTTTGAGTTCGACGGATTCCGGGTGAAATTCAATTTGTCCACGTTGACTTTGAGACCAAGTTAATAGTTGTTCGAGAAAATGCTGAGTGGTTAAGGTTGTTTGCCTTACCTGTGTTAACACTTCATCGCTAAAGTCATTTTTATCCAGAATAATTTCGTTGAACAAGCTGGTTAAACTTGCGATAGGTCCTTTTAAATCATGCGCAATAATGGAAAAAAAACGATCCTTTGTTGCATTGGCGCGACGTAACTCCCGTGTTTGTGCAGCAACTTCTTGTTCCAATTGTTCGGCATAATGTTGTGAAGCCAATAATAAACGCATTTTGCTATCTTCCGCTTCAATATGCGCTATCTTGAAACGATCAGCCAGCGCCAAAGATAATAATACGGAATCGATCACCATGCCAAAGTCCACGGCATGGTAGGTGTAAAAGTTAAAGGGAATTAATCCTAAAACGGCTAGTGCGGTAACAAACGAGCCAACAAACCCAGCAATGGCAGCAGTTAAGAAGAATCGCGCCGAGCGGTTGCCATCGAGCAATGCAATTAGACCTAGAAACAATACAAAAGGCGCGTAGAATACCACCCATAAAATTGAACTTAGTACATGCCAGCCGTAGCCCAAAGCAAACAACACAACAAAACTGCCAATAACGGTGATTAAGAAGAATTTGGCCCAACGAAAGGCTTGTGGTATGGCTTGTTTTAAGTTTAAAAATGTTATCGCAAATAAGAGTCCGGATATGACAAAAAAATAAATAAATATTGAATGCGCCCAATTACTCCACTCAGGGGAATTCGGCCACAAATGCGCGTAAGTATAGCCATTATAAGTTGAATGCATCACTAGGAAGCAGAACACATAAAACACATAACTGGCATAAACTTTTTCGCGTATGGAGACAAAAAGGAATAAATTGTATAACAGCATGGCGACAATAACGCCGTAAGTAAATCCCAGGTACAATAATTCATGCCGCAAATTTTTGAAAAAAAATCCTTCTTGCCATAAACTCATTTTAATTAAATAAGGATCACGCGTTTCCGTGCGCACAATGAGTTGCGTTGCGCCGGGTGGTAAGTCTAATTTGAAGTTGCTATTTTGCAGGGCTAAAGCACGTTGAGAAAAAACAATTGTATCTCCGCCTTGCATGGCGACTGATTGTGCATCGGGATAAATAAGATTAACTTCGATTTTATCTATCCAACTGGGTTCGACAAATAAATAACGTTGTTGTGACTGTTGACTAGGATTATAAAGATTGACAATAAACCAATAAGCGGCATCACTAAAACCAAAACTGACAATATTGCCGGACGATGACCGACTAAGCGAGCTATTAAAGCCTTTAACATTATCGAGGGTGAATTGTTTGTTCCGGTCTTCGATGATTCGGCTTGAAGGTATTAATTCAGTATGCGGTAATTCAATATTGACTAAGTTATGTGAATTATAGGAAAGTTGATCCGCTGATATGTTGCCTGTACAGGAAAAAAAAAGTAGTAGGCTAAACCCAATGTAGTTATTGCTTTTACACAAATACTTCAAGAATAAACTACACATAAGTATACGCTTTAATGAAACTGCCTTTAGTTAATTACGCATAAGTCCCTGAATGATGTCAGCCTTATAATTGTCTCAAAGTATTATTAGGAACTAATAAAAAAGCATAATTCAATCAATGAGATTGTGCCCAATTAAGGTCTAGACAGGGTTTATATCGACAGTTTGAGAATTCGCTTAAAGCACTAATTATTAAGATTTTCTAGCGCCC
Source organism: Gammaproteobacteria bacterium (assembly GCA_029883265.1). GTDB lineage: Bacteria > Pseudomonadota > Gammaproteobacteria > S012-40 > S012-40 > JAOUJM01. The sequence continues at coordinate 6,375 of JAOUJM010000086.1, read as the reverse complement.
AATGAATATGTTCATCTAGTAAAGCACTGTGGCGATTTAAGGCGTGTTGCAATACCGCCGCTACCTCGGGTGAATAGGCGCAATTACCTAAGGCGATGGCAATATTACGTAACCATTGGTGATACCCAATTCGACGAATCGCTGAACCCTGAGTTTTTTTATCGAATTCATTTTCGCTCCATTGGAACAGCGAGATTAAACTGGGGCGATCCAGACCGTGCCGCACCTGGAAATCCTTTTCCACGCTAGGTTTGGCGAACCGATTCCATGGGCAAACAATTTGGCAATCATCACATCCATAAATGCGATTCCCGATGGCGGTTCGAAATTCCACGGGAATAGAACCTTTTAGTTCAATGGTTAAATAAGAAATACAGCGCCGAGCATCAACAACATAGGGTTGCACAATGGCATCGGTTGGGCAGGCTTTGATACAGGCATCGCAAGAACCACAATGCTCACTCACGACAGAGTCAATGGGGAGGGCAATGTCGACATAGATTTCACCAAGAAAAAACCAGGAACCAACCTCTCTATCTAGCAAATTACTATGCTTACCGACCCAACCAAGTCCGGCTTTGGCTGCTAATGGTTTTTCCATGACCGGTGCGCTGTCAACAAATACTCGATAGTTTAAGGGTTGGATTTCGGCCGCAATTTTACTTGCCAGTTGTTGCAAACGTTTGCGCATTAGTTTGTGATAATCGCGGCCTAGGGCGTATCGAGAAATATAGGCGAGATGGTTTTGTCGTAGTAAGTCATTTAAGTCTATGGTTTCCTCGGGAAGGTAATCCATACGTAGACTGATGACGCGTAAGGTGTTTTGCACAAGTTGCGCTGGACGAGTGCGTTTGTGTCCATGTTTATGCATATAATGCATTTCACCCTGGTAATTCAGATCGATCCATTGCTGCAGTTGTGTTTCGGTTTGCGAGAGTTCGGTGTCGCAAATAGCGGCTTTTTGAAAACCAAATGCCTGTGCCCAGGATTTGATTTTCATCGCCAGCTCGTTTAGTGTTGCATCAGTTAGGTTAGGCAAAACAATGATCATCAATGTGAAGTTTACTTCTGTAGTATAACGGAAAAGCAGAATAAATATGCAGTTCAAACACCACGTCTTACCTCGGGAACTTTATACAGCGGCGCAAGTTCGTGAGCTTGATCGTCGAATTATCGAATCCCAAGGCATTCCGGGTTATGAATTAATGCAACATGCTGCGCAAGCGGCATTTGATTTTCTACGTCAGCGTTGGCCTCAAGCGCAAAATTTAGTATTTGTTTGTGGCGCGGGCAATAATGCCGGTGATGCCTATGTCATGGCAAAACTCGCGCTTGAAGCAGGGCTGCAAAGCCAAGTTTTATACTTATGCGAACCCGAGCATTTGAAAGGTGAGGCCAAGCTTGCGGCCATGGATGCGACTAAAGCCGGTGTGAATATCCAAGGATTTACTATCGCACAACTCAGTCAATCGGATTTAATTGTTGATGGTTTGCTGGGTACGGGTTTGCATCGTGCCGTCACCGGTATTTGGGCTGAAACTATTCGAGCAATCAACGCTTCAGCACTTGAGGTTCTGGCGCTAGATATTCCTTCGGGGTTAAGTGCCGATACGGGGAATATTTTAGGTGAAGCCATTCGCGCGAATGCAACCATTAGCTTTATCGCTTTGAAACAAGGATTGTTTACAGCCGATGCCTATGATTGCTGCGGTGAAATTATCTATGCTGATTTAGGCGCACAAGCCCAACTTTTCCAAAGTCAAACGCCTAGTGCTTATTTGCTGTCGAATTGGCCAGCATTGCCACCACGGAAAAACAATTCACACAAAAATGATTTTGGCCATGTCCTAGTGATTGGTGGTAATCACGGCATGGCGGGTGCGGCGCACTTAGCAGGTTTAGCGGCGTTGCGTAGCGGTGCTGGCCTAGTCAGTATCGCCACACGGCAACAACATGCAAACCAATTAGGTATACAAAGCCCGGAACTAATGGTGAGCGCGGTTGAGAATAAACAAGCATTACAAACATTATTGCATCGAGCGACTGTCATTGTGATGGGTCCCGGCATGGGTGAGGATGAATGGGCGGTTTCAGTTTTTAATCAAAGCTTACAAGCAAATAAACCCATAGTCATCGACGCCAGTGGCTTGAATCTTTTAGCGCAACATCCGCAAAAACGTGATCATTGGGTATTAACGCCTCATCCTGGAGAAGCCGCACGTTTGCTACACTGTAGTCCTGCACAAGTGCAGCAACAACGATTTCAACATCTGCAACAATTACAACAAACCTATGGCGGGGTTTGTTTATTAAAAGGGGCTGGCACCTGCATTGCGGATGCAATACAAACACAAGTTGTTGCCAATGCAAATCCCGCTATGGCGACAGCAGGCATGGGTGATGTGTTAAGTGGAGTCATCGGCGCACTCATGGCACAGATTGGCGATTGGTCTTTATTGGATATTGTTAGCACTGCTGCGTTGGTCCATGCAAAAGCCGCAGAACAAGCATCACAAGGTCGGCAACGAGGTTTAATTGCCAGCGATGTTATTCAGCAACTACCCAGTGTGTTAGGCGCATGAACGAATCTAATATTTATATTGCAGGGGAACAGGGTATGGCCGCATTTGCTGCTGCACTTGCTCACGCCCGCGAACCCAAGCAAGGACTCATTATTTTTTTACACGGTAATTTAGGTGTGGGCAAAACCACATTTGCACGTGGTTTCATTCACGCGCTCGGGCATCGGGGCGCTGTTAAAAGTCCCACCTATACCTTAGTCGAGCACTACGCCTTACAGGGCGAGCGCATTTATCATTTTGATTTATACCGACTCGGTGATGCAGAAGAACTGGAGTACATGGGTATTCGTGATTATTTCTCACCCCATGCGATTTGCTTAATCGAATGGGCGGAAAATGGCGCCGGGGTTTTGCCGCAAGCTGATATTGAATTACATATTTCGATTGAAGATAGCGCTAAACGGCGCATTCAAATTCAGACCCATAGCCATAAAGCGCATCGAATGCTCAAACATTTGGCTAGGCACTACGGTGTGGATTCTGCATAAAATTAATCCATGTCATAGTTTTGACCAATGTTTTATCTTGATGTAGACTGAATTCCCGTTAGAACTCAATAGTTTGAATATTCATATGCGCCAAAAAAACCGGAATTGCCAAACCGCCGCTATTGCAATCCTTAGTTTAATGAAATCTAGTATTTTAATTGCAGCACTATTTTGCCTTAGCATAGGTAGCGTTTTTGCTAGCAAACTCAATGGAATTCGTACCTGGGTATCACCTGAATATACTCGCATTGTTTTTGACTTATCCAAACCTATTGAATCCAGTCTTTTCATGTTAAAAAACCCCTATCGTTTGGTGGTGGATTTAAACAAAACCCATTTGAGCACTGACATGCCCGAACTTGATGCCGAGCAACATCCCTTGTTAAGCGCCATTCGTAGTGCCAAACGCAATAAACGCGATTTGCGCGTAGTGTTGGATTTGAATGCTGAAACCGATTACCGCAGTTATAAGCTCGAAGCCAATGCGGTTTATGGGCATCGATTGGTGGTGGAGCTAAATCACCGCAATCAAGCTATAAAAAGCAAATCCAACACTGAATCTGTGCCAGAACAGAGTGCTGGAGGAATTCTGGCACAAGCTAGTGACGGCATCGAAAAAATAATTGAGCAAGTCAGTCAAGCGGAATCCAAACGAAATATTATTGTGGCCATTGATGCAGGCCATGGTGGGGAAGATCCAGGCGCTAATGGCGCTAAAGGCACACAAGAAAAAATAGTGGTGCTTAAAATTGCACGAAAACTTGAGCGATTACTGAATCAGGAAACTGGAATCAAACCAGTGATGATACGTAAAGGCGATTATTACATCAGCCTGCGTAAACGTATTGCTTTAGCACGTGAAGCCAAAGCCGATTTATTTGTGTCTATTCATGCAGACGCATTTCATAATCCTCGGGTACGCGGATCATCAGTTTTTATTCTTTCACCCAAAGGTGCGAGTGACGAAGCCTCACGCTGGTTAGCCGAGCGGGAGAACGCGGCGGACTTAATCGGCGGGGTAAGTCTTGATGATAAAGACAATGTGCTTGCAAGCGTTTTACTCGACTTGTCATTGGTGGGAACTATCGATGTTAGTAGTCAAGTGGCCAGTGAAGTTTTACAAGAAATGCGCAAAGTTGGGCACATGCATCAGCGGCAAGTGCAAAGCGCAGGTTTTGTCGTGTTAAAATCCCCCGACATTCCTTCAATGCTGATTGAGACCGCGTTTATATCCAATCCTAAAGAAGAAAAACGCCTTAATTCAGATCGTTACCAACAAAAACTGGCAGCTGCGATTGTCAGCGGTATAAAACGTTATTTTCATGAAAACCCTCCCCCCGACACGTTGTTGGCCAGTCTGGATGATCGCTCCTATGTAATCCGCGATGGCGACACTTTAAGTGAAATTGCCAATCGTTATCGAGTAACCGTAAGAGACTTGATGGCATTAAATCGTTTAGGCTCGAATGTCTTACGTGTCGGGCAACGCATTTCAATACCCACCATACAGTAGTTCATTACTCAAGCGACTAGGCCAAACATAGTGTTTGCTTAGTTCTACTCGGCCTGTAAATTGCAAATAGTGCTTCTATGGAATTATTTTTAAAAACAAAAGCTTAAATACAGGTGTTGGGTTAAATGAGTGACTCGAAACAGTTATCAAACTGGCTTGTCTTCAGCGCGCTTATGCTTTGCCTGGGCGTGGGATCTTATTACTCATATTTAACCATTCGTGTGCAAACTGAAAATGATGCTGCAAATTTTCATCGGCAACATTTTGCCATTGCACAAAACCATCTCAAACAATTGGATCAGGAATGGGTTCGTTTAGTCCAGGGTCTCAGCCAATCTTCCAGTATTCAGACATTATTGCTTACATCCAATCGCGGACAAAAAGCGCGTGCGCGGCAACTTGCGACAAATTTTAAAAATCCATTTAATGATTTATTGAAATCCAGTGTGAATCATTTGGATACCGTGCGGGTTACCAATGTACGGGGCGAAGACGTGGTCGTCGTGAGTCAGCGTGTTGATTGGAATGATGTTGCCGATCACAGTAGCGAAGCCAATTTTCAACGGGTCTTGTTCGCCAGTCAGGGTAATATTGCTCCGATCGATATTCGTAAAGTAGGCAAGCATGTGTATTTAGAACGTAGTGTTGCCGTCTATCAAGATCAAGAGCGTCTTGGCATGGTGACACTTTCCAGTAATATTGAACGCTTGCTGCAACATTATTACGCTTGGCCAGGGCAAGCCATCCAGCAATATAAAATTCTAAAACAAGGTGACTCATATGTGGCTTTGCTTGGGCAGACCGTATTAGCCGTGCCGCCATCGATAATCTCATTAGAACAAGAGCCTTTTTTTAAACAAGAAGCAAAATTTTGGTTTGGTGAAAAGAATTCTGTTTTGGGTTTGACAGTATTACAACAAACACCTGCGAATTTGGAAGCCGATGTGATTGCTGATCACCACGCTAGCTTTATTGCGGTTGCAATTTTGTTAAGTGTGATTCTGTTGATTGTTTCTGGTTTATTTATTTTTCGTCTACGACGAGTGAGCACCGAAAATAGTTCAGAACGTGAGTTTATACGCAATCGATCCAAGTTTCTCGCCAATATCAGCCATGAAATTCGCACACCACTTAGCGGCATGTTGGGAATGGTGTCATTGGTAAAAGATACTCATTTATCCAAAGAGCAATTAAGTTTAATCAGTTCGATTCAACGGTCGGGTGAATGGTTATTTCAATTGCTAAATGATTTTCTTGATTACTCAAAAATCGATGCAGGCCAATTAGAGCTGGAATATATCGATTTTGACCTGCGCACCATGGTTTCCGATATCATCGAATTAATGTCGATTCAAGCATTTAATAAAGGCTTGGAGCTGACGAGTTTGATTAGTGCAGAAATGCCAGAACGCATTAATTCCGATCCCACGCGAATTCGCCAAATACTTTTGAACTTACTGGGCAACGCAGTAAAGTTTACCGATAAAGGTGATGTGGCTTTAAGCATTAGTCAATTTGAAAATAAACAGGATGAAGCTTTTTTACGTTTTGATGTGATTGATACAGGTGTTGGTCTTAATGTTGATGATGTGAGTTTATTATTCAAACCCTATCAGCAGTCCGGCGCTAGCGTTAGTCGCCAATACGGCGGAACCGGATTAGGCTTGACCATTGCTAAACAATTGCTTGATGCATTAGGTGGTGAAATATCCGCTGAAGAAAATGCCCATGGCGGCTCGACCTTCTGGTTTTGCATACCACTTAAAGTCGCGGAAGTCGCACAACCTGTGGA
>JAOUJM010000085.1 GCA_029883265.1 Gammaproteobacteria bacterium | reverse complement strand
AGGGGCGATTGAATTCGTCGATAATAACCGAATCAAGTTGACCAAACTCAATATTGAATTTGATTTGTCTGTAGAACCTTCTGAGCTAGGCATAGGACAGTATATCGAAATTGATGGGTTATTTGATGTTGATATTCAAAGTTTTAGTGTTGTTGATTGGGAAGTAGACGATTAATTTGGACGGCGCAGCTATGCACTGCGCCGTTTGTTATAAATAGGCTTGTTGTTTTTAGCACGAAAGACAATTTCATTGCCATCGAAAAGAAATAGACGCTTGGGGTTCAAAACATTGACGGCGATTGTGCTACTGGTTTTCTCCATGAGAACACCGTCAAGACTTTTAAATTTTTCATATAAGCCAAGTTCGCGGAATTGCGCTTTATCGAAATTCATTATTATTATCACTCTAAATCGATAGACTCAATCTATTATAGTTGAACCAACTTAGCTTAGGCTTATTGTGATTTATATGGAGTCTAAGATTTTGCGCTTATTGCATTATGACCATGTGACTTTGCTTTGTGTAGATTCGAGTCGACAGCACGAAGCAAGTGTATGATGTCGCTGCTTTGGTTCACTTGGGTAATACCTTGACTAATAGTCACATTGATGGCGCGAAAATTTACAATGACGGGCGCTTCTGTTACAAGCATGCGTATGGTTTTCGCGACTTGTTTGGCTTGCTCAATATTGGTTTTCGGTAGGACAAACAAAAATACGGTACCCCCGTAACGTCCACAATGGTGTTCATCGCCAACTGCAATTCGAAGTTTTTGTGCGACTTCTTTAATCACATGATCACCCACCAAATAGCTGAACTGGTCGTTAATACGATCCATGTTATCCAAGTCGGCCATGATGATGGATAATTCTTCGTTCGCTTCAATAGAACGTTTTTCGCATTCATGTCTTAACACATCGATTATGTGTGCACGATTGGCTACTCCAGTGAGTGGATCAATTTCCGCCAGCCGACGAAGTCGTTTTTGCTTTTTCTTCAAATCGGCAATCGAAGTTTCTAGATTGTTTATGTCCGTAATATGGTAACTATCGATTGCAATCGACATATCCAGGGCAATGATCTTATTCAAAAACAACTGCATTTGTTCGGTTGTAAACTCGTTTAGTTCAGTTGGAATGTGTTCAACAATTAGTTGATGCAGCTTGCGGAAAGCACATTGATACAAGCTAAGTGGCAAACCAATTCGCTGATGAGCAACACCTATTTTTAGCCGGGATTCGAAATATTCGTAATTTTGAAAACCTTCACCGAGTGACAAAAGGTAGTGCGTTTGAGTTTTTTTAAGGGCTTGAATTTGCTCTTGACCGAGAATAAAGCGCGCATATTCCTGGCTGCGAAACAAATAAGTATAGAATTCTTCGACAATATGATTAACACTCGGATGAATAACGTATTTTTGTAATTGCTCGACGTGACGCACGTCATCAATCGTCAATTCAAGTAATTTAAGACGTTCCTTAATCGCTTTGGCATCAAATCCATAGCTTTCCACATAGAGTCGGCTGCTACGCAATGTCATTTTTATATCCAGAAGTTCCCTATGTCATAGAGTCGGATTCTTTAGGACTGGCTTTAGCCTTGCTTGAGTGTTGATTAAATTAAGAAGAATGTCTATGGTTTATAAAGTGTTATTGTGTAAATGCCGATACGGCTTGGCTTAATCGGTTCAATAATTAATAGAGTATTAGTGGTACATATGGATAATGCAGACGTTTTATTTGAAGCTTACAAAGAATCGTATATACAAGCGAGAAAGACTTATCGCTTTACTTTACTAGTTGCTATTTTTTCGTTGCTAGTTATTGTTTTGGTATTACGCGACTCCATGTTGCTTAAGACGGCTGAGCCAAAAATGGCAACATTCAAAGTGCAAATTGAAAATCTTGAGACTGAGTTGCTTGACTTGAATCAAGTTAATTTCAATGCACCAAAGTCGTTTAAAAATGCAAAAGTAAAATATGAAGCCTCGTTAATCAAGATCGAGGAGTGGCCAAATAACTTGCCTGCACGAAAAAAAATGAAAAAAAAATATGAGGCCTATTTAAGTGAATATTCGGGTGACCATGAACAAGTCATGAAACGCTTACGTATTGACGGTGAGCCGGGCATCGAATTATTTGAAAAGCTACGAGATCTTATCCTCCAGTCTGAAAAACTAAAACAAAAATTTAGCCAAGTGAAAAAAAATATGGAACGGGATAAAGAGAAGTTTAAGGCTGAACAAGCAAAGCAACGGGTGACGCTCGAAACCAAAATCCGTCGCACAGCAGCAGATATGGATACGTTACAGGAAGATATTCGAAGAATTGAACAAGATCGAACCCGTTTGCCTTGGCTTGGTCTGCGAGTCGACCCTAAAGATATAATGCCATTTGTACCAATATTTCTATTGATCCTATTTCATATTTTGTTTGACAAGTTTGAAGATATGATTGCGATTCTAAAAAATCCCCATTTAAAAGATTTTCGTGCGGAATTAAAAGCATTTCCAGTACCCGTATTTCTCGGTCGCCGCAGTTGGTATGCATTATTTAGCATAGTCATGATGTTTGGCCTTGTGCCTTTTGTGCAACTAATCGCAGTCATTCTCACTGTGCAACATGAAATTGGTTCACCTTCATTGGGCGATCAATCCTGGTTGTGGCTAAGCTGGATAGGTGGATGTAGTTTAGTGGTGACTTTGCTGTACCCAAGTGTCTTATTCCTACGCCATCGAAATGAAGTGCTGGCATATCGCTAGTGTGATCGATCTAACCTGCAATTGCTTGAATACACGCATCGTTATTAAAACGCGGATTGCCTATTTTGGGATCGACTCGGTGCCATTTTAATCCTGCTTGAGCATGAAGTAATGCATCGCATTGTTTGCTATCTTGCTGGTGCACGTCCAGCCATTGTGGTGCTTGCTGTGTTGTTAGTACGACAGGCATTCGTGGATGAATAAACTGAATATCTTGGCTTGCTGCTGTAGTAATAATCGTCGCACTTTCAATACTCATTCCATCATGTTGCCACAACTCCCACAAGCCAGCGAGAAGCAAGGGCTGTTGGTCGGAGTGATAAATGAAATAGGGTTGCTTCTTTTTGTTTTCTGTATGCCATTCATAGTATCCGTCTGCAGGAATGATACAACGTCGGTATTTGTAGGCAGCTTTAAATGAAGCTTTCTCCTTCAAGGTTTCTGCACGAGCATTAAAGGTTTTGAAGCTTGTTTTAATATCTTTGGCCCAAGTCGGTATCAAGCCCCAGCGCATGAGTCCTAAATGATTGCTTCCATCCGCTAGTTGGCGCACGCAGGCAATCGCTGTGCTGGGTGCAATATTAAAATTTGTTTGGCTGTCGAGTTGATTGGCAATATCAATAATCAAACGAACTTTTTCAATTGCAGTAGCCTGCACAAAACGTCCACACACAATAAGCCTCCAAAAAAAGTGAATCAATTCCACGGACATCAAAACGAATAGCAAAACATGCTTACATTTCATTGACCCTGTAATTATGGCGGATTATACTTTCACACTGAACTTATGGTTTAAGCTTTAAGTATTTCGGGTCGCTAAGTGAAAATTAGTCCACCCTGGATTAGATGCATTATGGCACAATTAGAACCACGAATCATTCAAGTTGCCGATCTTAGTCACTGGTTGAGTACCGCACTACAGTTGATTTTAAGACGTGGGTTCGCTTTCCTATGTTTAATACTCGGGTTTTATTTTGCCATTTATGCGGGGGTGGCTCCCATTGCAAATTTCGCCCATGAAATGCCCGCTATTGTCAGTGTCAGTTTGTTATTTGTATATACCGCAATTATATTTGTGGCGTTTTTTGCATTTATGATTATACAAAGTTATTTAAGTGATCACTCTTTGCGTTCAGGTTGGACACAAATTGTGGTTGCAGTATTGCAAATTCAAAAACCAATTTTACGCCTATCTATATTATCTTTATTCATCGGTTCTTTTTTTTGGGTAGTGGCATTGACTATGAATATCGATAAATCCGTTCTCACCAGTTGTGAAAAAATAGTGAGTCGACTAATTGAAGAAAAAAACCTATTTTTAATGTTTGAACTGGATTTGTCCGCTGGGTTTTTATATTTTTTCTTTCTTGCACAATTTGCCTTACGTACTTTTTTTGCATTGCCACTCATGTTATTTCATGAAGCGGATTATGCAATCGCACAAGAACTTAGTCAGCGTGCAATTTATATTAATATCAAACCTATGAGCGTAGTATTGTTTAGCTGGGCTTTATTACTGATGTTTACCATGCTGAAAGCCAGCATATTTGCGCCCCTCCTATTATTAGTCTTTGCTGTTTATTGTTATGTGGCTTATCGGGATATATTTTTAGGCCAAGCAGAAAATGCGGCAGTCAAGTCAGTGCAAAAAGTTAGTTTCCATTCAGCCTAGCGCTGATTTCATTAGTAGATGTATTCTAAAAATTTCTATTAGTCATTCACAAACCTGGAAAATATTTCAACAATCTTTATTTATTACTGCTACAGATTTTCATTTAAACGACCGATAAACATTCGGTAACCCAATGTATTTCGAAATAGTCTAAAACTGTAATAAGTGCTGATGCAACATAAAATAAAAGAATTCATAACACAGCAGGAACAAAGTTTCCTCGGGCAAATGCTCTTGTCTATGCCCGGATATGTTTTTATTTATAATGAAAACAGTCAAATCGTTTACATGAATCAGTCTTTGAATAGCATTGTTGAACAAACCGATGGAAAATATGAGAATGTTTCCTTTGAAGAAATATTTGGTAGCGAAAATAAATCAGCAATTCGTCAATGTGTCAATGCTTTGAAACACACGGATAGTGATTTATTAGAGTTGCGTTTTTCCAATGAAATGCGACACGCCATTTTGCAATTTTCAGTGAATCAACAGCATATTAACGGCATGGACTTGTATGTGGGTGTGGGCCACGATTTGAGTGAGCATCGTTGGCACAGTGTTGAGTTGGAAAAACGAGTCGCCGAACTAGGTGAGGAATTAAAAACCAAAACACGTGATTTAACTATAGCAAATGATCGAGCCCGAGCGGCCAGCCGTGCAAAAAGCGGTTTTCTCGCGAATATGAGTCATGAATTACGCACGCCGCTTAACGCAGTCATAGGATATGCGGAAATATTACAAGAAGATATCGAAGAATTATCACCGGATGAATGTCGCAATGATTTGGAAAAAATTCTAATCTCCGGTAAACATTTATTGTCCATGATTAATGATATTCTCGATTTATCCAAAATCGAAGCTGGTCGTATGGGTTTAAACCTGGAATATTTCCGTATTGACCATATGATTGAGGATGTGGTTAACACCATTCAACACCTTGCAAAGAAAAATGATGTTGAACTGACCGTAGAACTCAATGACAACTATAGTGTCATGCTCGCAGATTTAACCAAAGTCCGACAAATTTTGTTTAACTTACTTAGCAATGCGATCAAGTTCTCTGATCACGGTGAGGTTCAATTAGAATGCCATGTCAGTGGTAGTGATGATAGTGAAATCGTTGTTTTCGAAGTCAGTGATAATGGCATTGGCATGACTGAAGAGCAGATTAATAAGCTTTTTAATGAATATTTTCAGGGTGATTCCACAAAGTCACGGGAGTGGGGTGGTACTGGTTTAGGCCTAATGATTAATCAACGTTTTTGCCAAATGATGGGTGGACATATACGTGTAGAAAGTGAATTTAAAAAGGGTTCGAAGTTTATTGTTTCACTACCCACTAATACTGCAAAATTACGTTTTAAAGATTCTCCCGATGGTTATATTGTAGGACCCAAAGTCGATCCCAAGTTAGTCAGATTTGCACCCAATGACGATTATGCCAGCCGACGTCGGGCGATTAGTCGAGTTTTAGTTATTGATGATGACCCCAATGTGCGCGACTTAATGGAACGTTGCTTGAGTCGGGAAGGCTTTGATGTGATGAGTGTTGATAATGGCCGCGATGGAATTGCTGCGGTGGAGAGTTTTCAGCCCGATGTTATCACCTTGGATGTATTGATGCCGGTCATGGATGGTTGGTCAGTATTATCCGAACTAAAGGACAAGAATGTTACTGATCAAATCCCCGTGATAATGCTTTCTATGCTTGATGAATATGATATGAGTTATGCATTGGGTGCAGCGGATTATTTACTAAAACCCATTCGCCGCCACACCTTGGTTGAAACCGTATTAAAACATTTGCGAGATAAAAAACAACACACCATTCTAGTGGTAGATGATATGGAAGAAAATCGTTTTATGATAAGTCGAATCATGCGGGATCATGGTATTCTCGTGATTGAGGCTGAGAATGGTGCAGATGGATTGGTCAAACTTGCCGATAACGATATCGATTTAATTCTGCTTGACTTGGTTATGCCGGAAATGGACGGCTTCCAATTTAGTGAAAAAGCCAAAGCTCACGACGAGTTTAAAGATATTCCTATAATCGTCATTACCGCCCACGATATTTCTAGCAAAGATATGAAACGACTCAATGGAAACGTAGACCGTATTTATGAGCGTGACAATATGAGTTTTGAATCCATGTTAGTCGAAATTAATCGTATGGTGGCGCATCGTTTACGTGCCCAGGAGAACGGTGATGATAGTCTTCCAGATCTTGAGTTTGACTGAATAAGTTAACTTAAGGTGTTAGATTTAATCATTCGTTATCCAGTTTTGATTCTCTGACCTTGATCAATCAAGCCTATACTTAGCGTATTTGGAATCGAATAGGAAAAGTCATTATTGCTGGCACTGACTGACCATTGGCTTTTGCTGGAATGAATGTTGATTTCCATGCGGCATCGACTGCTGCTTTGTCGAATTCGGCTCCCGCTGATTTCACCACCGTCACTTGTTTTACATTGCCTTTGATATCAATTAGCACTTTAAGTCGAACCACTGCTTCAATGCCTTGTGCTTCCATTGCCGGAGGATAAATCGGGAAGGCGCGATGCGCATGACGTGGCAATGAAGTGAGTTTGCTGATATGGACTGGCGTAGGCAAAACCTCTTCTACGGGTTCTGCTATTGGCTCAGGTCTTTTTTCCACGACTTGCTCCGGTGGATCGATTTCACGATCCGTTAATACTGGCTCAGGTGTCGGCTCGGGTAAAGGCTCTGGTTTTGGCTGTTCTTGAGGCTTAGGCTTGACAACTTGTTTGGGTTTCGGCTTAGGTTTGGGTTTTTCCTTGGGCTTAAGCACGGGTTTGGGCTGTGGCGGTTGAGGCACTTGCCACTCACTTAATTCGACAATAATCGGTTCTGGTGGTGGTGGGACTTCACTACGCCCCAGTTTGGGCAATACGACAAATAAAAGTAGGTTGAGTACCGTGCCAATTAAAATCGCACTGGCCCAATAACCGCTTTTACGAAGTTCGTTTAAGGGCATTGGTGGCGATTCCTACTTGTTTTGCGCCGGCAGCTTTACACGCATCCATTATTTTGATTAACACTTCCGTGGTCGCGCTTTTATCAATTTGTAATAATACGGCCGTGTCGGGTGCGACGAGTAATTGTTCTTTAACAATTCGTTCTAAATCACTAAGTTCAATCGTACGATTGCGAAATGAAATCGCTCCTTCTTTCGTAACAACAAACGTGACTTTTTTGATAACCAAGGATTCGGCTTGTTTGGACTCGGGTTTCTCAATAACAATGCCACGGTTTTCTGGAAATACTGTGGTTACCATGAAAAAAATCAATAATAGAAAAACCACATCAATTAATGGTGCCATGGAAATTTCAGGCTTGCCACCATCGAGTGTTGGTAGTTTTATATTTTCTTCAACCGTGTCGGTCATGATTTACTGACCTCTTTGCTGATTTTTAATTCGCGTTTTTGCACTAGATGCATAGATTGTTCAGTTAATGACAGCATTAAACGTAAACGCCGTACTAATAAGTGGTGAGAAAAAATAACCGGGATGGCTATGATTAATCCGCTTGCCGTAGTTAACAAAGCTTGTGAAATACCATGCGCCATTTCTTGCGGGTCGCCGGTTCCGTGCAATGCGATGACTTCAAATACTTCGATCATACCGGTAACCGTTCCAAGCAAACCAAGCATTGGCAGAATGGAACCGATAATCGCGATTGTTGGCAACATGCCTTCAAAATGTGGCATTAATTGACCTAAGTGAGTATTAAATTGTTTGACCAAATCGACTTTGGTTTTTACTTCTTCCCAATGAATCGAGTGTAGAATAATGCCTAAAGGGCTGGCTTTTCGACCCCGTGGTTCGCTTGGTTGATAATTTTTATCCTGCTGCAAACCATTCAAATCCATTTCTGCATGACGCAACCAGGATTGGATTTTCAGGGTACGTTCGGTTAATAAAATCAGTGCCGCCCAAGCGGTGATGAAAATCACCCACATCACTGGACCACCTTTATCCATTAAACCTACAAAGCTATCAATAATTCCCATGCTTAGAACTCCAATTCAATGCCAACAGTAGGCAGGGGTAAACCTGAACTAATTTTCTTCGGATTATCCGTGTTTTCATAGGCTTTACCATAATCATATCCGGATACATTTTTTGATGCTGTTACATTAAATACTTCGAGATAAAAATTATATTTGAAGTGATTAAAATAAAATTCACGATCCAGACGCACATCGAGTTGATAGAATAATGGAAGGCGTGAATTATTACGACCTTCATCGTATCTTGGCACGTAATAATTTTGTAATGGCACTAAACATGAACCTTGATTATTTGGATCTGGGCTCGGACAAAATAATTGTAAATCGCGTCCAGTGACTTTCGAATACGGTTTGCCTGATGCTAAACGAAAACGCGCACCGGCGACCCATTTATTTAGCGCGCCCTTATGCCACATGGGCTGTGACCAAAGAAAATTCAAACTATGTGTTTGGTCGCCATCAAAAGGAAAGCTTTCGTTAATCAAATCGTTGGAACGTGTGGATTTTAAATAGGCGTAGCTAAACCAACCCATTTTACGATCATTGAATTTGCGTCGTAACAAAATATCAAATCCTTGTGCATGACCACTTCCTTGGTTTGCATATATTTTACTGGGGTGCGGAACCACTAAATTCCAAACCGGTTTACGATAAATTTCCGCCTTAACATTCCATAAATCGTTCAACTCACGTTCCAATCCAATGATTTGGTGATTAGATTTTTTCGGCATTAAGCTTGGGTTACCAAATTTTTCTGCCCATTCCTGGCCAGGGGGTGGTTGTAAAAAACGCCCCGTCGCAGCGGTGAAAAAGGTTTTATCATTTATTTGGTACTCGAGATTGGCACGTGGCGACCAGCCACCCATTTCGACGCCGCCGCTACCACGCATATAGCTATAACGCATTCCATAGCTTAAATTAAGTTGTTTACTGATCTGGGAACGCATTTTGACAAACGGCGATATGTATCCCGCCATGATTACAATATCATCCTCTAAAACATCTAATCCGGTTGCGGTGCTGTTGATCGGACCCAAGGCGGTTTGTGGGCGCGGTGAGCTGGCATTGACTGGAACCCGTGCGTATATGTTTTCGCTGCCGAGTGTGAGTTGATGTTTGTCGTTCAGACTCCACATCAGTTTTGGCACAACGTAAGCTTCTTGATCTTTGATGGTAATGAAAAAGGATTGATTGGTTTCTGGGTTGACACCAAAGCGCACCTCTTGTTCCATGTGGTAAGCGTTCAGAATCAATTCGGAACGTAAATCTTTGGTCCAACGTTGTTGCCAGTTTGCACCAATACCATGGTAGGCTTGACCAATACCTAAGGCGCCTGCTAGCACAGGGTCGGTTTCCTTTGATTGATTATTAAGAATTTTGAGTTCGTCACCCATGGACAAAGCCAAAATGGAAAAATTACCTTTATTCAGTTTGTAATTCCATTTTGCCGTGATGTCATAAAATTGGGGAACCTGCACAATTTCGACGGGTAATTCTTCGCCTTCTTCGACGTCATTACCAAGAATATCGTTTACCTGTTTTGGCCCCAAAATGAAATCGATATAACTACGTCGGGCGCCAAGGAAAAAACTGCTTTTGCCATCTTTCGCTCCCAATGGACCTTCTAGTGCAAACGATGATTCATAGGTGCCGATAGAATATTTGTGACGAATACGATCAGATCGTGGCGTGCGGAGTTTGGTATCGATGACGCCACCTAGCGCGTCGCCATAATCCACAGGGAAACCCCCTAGAAAAATATTAAAGTCGCTAATCGCCTGTGCGTTAATCGTTGAATGCAAACCTCCGAAGTGATAGACATACCCACCGGCCATGCCGTCAACGCGAAAAATATTATCGAAGGGATCACTACCGCGCACATACATGACACCTGTGCCTTCTGCAGCGGTGACCACTCCGGGCAAGTTTTGTATGGCCTTGAGCGGATCACCTTGTGTTCCCGGCATGCGTTTGAGTTCTTCAACGACTAAAACATGTTTTGAGGTTTTTTCTTTAACGCGTTCACCATAAACCACAAGGCCTTCGCCTTCACTCACCGTGGGCTCGATAAACAATATTAGGGCCTTGCCGTTTTTAGGGAATTTTTTTAATCGTTTTTCTAACACGTCAAAGCCAGGCGCTAGCACACGTAATGTTGTCGGCGTGTTTATATCATCAAAACTGGCTTTGCCTTGTGCATCGGTGCTGACAAATTCCTGAGATTGTAAATCAACTATACTGGCCTCGACCACAGGATCGGCAGTGCCTTTTGCACGTACAAATATTTCCAATGGAGCGGCCATGCTGACTAGGGAGTAGCCAAACAAAATTCCGAATAAGATGAAGGAGTAGAGTGCTCGAGAGTTCACTTGTAGCCAATTATGTCCGGGTTTCATGGATTTAACCTTTGAGTGCTATAAAATACGACGATAACCACTTGTTTTTGTTTGGTTCTAGCTGTTGGGCCTATTCTAATCAATTAGCCGCAACAAGTGAAATTATCTACCCTACTATTGAAACACCAGCGTTGGCTTAATTTGTTACTTTTTATAATTCCATTTCAAAGCCAAAGACAGGCAAAATAGTACTAGGTTCGGTTATGGCGATTGGATTATCGATGTATTGGTAGGTTTCACCATAGTTGTAGGCAATATAATTTTTATGCTGAGTTACATTCATTAATTCGAAGAATACGAGAATTTTAGAATGATTGAACAAGAAATATCTATCCATACGCAGGTCTAATCGAAAATAATTCGGAAAACGATCGGCATTAATTCGTGAATGATAAATGGGGTGAATGCGGAAATTACCTTCACTATCCACTACAGGCTCATGTGAACCAACAAGTTTGGTATACGGAGCGCCACTGGCTAATTTGCTATTGAACCCAAGTGTCCAACGTTTAAACCATCCAGGCATTGCTTGTGACCATACAAAATTGAGTGTGTGAGGTCGATCCCCTTTATGTGGCCAGTGTTGTTTAGTGGTTAAGTCCTGGCGAAAACTACGTGCATAGGTGTAACTAATCCAGCCAGTGTTGCGGCCACGAGGTTTGCGTTTGAGTAAGAATTCCACGCCATGGGCACGGCCTTCACCCGAACTAGCGTATAACTGTTCTGCGGTTGGTTTTTCTATTGATGGTTCGATGCCTGACAGGGGTTCAATGTCTTGGTAAAACGCCAAATCATCAAATCGTTTTTCATAAATTTCCATTTTGAAAACGGATTGTGGGCTGTCATAACTAAAGCCCAAACTTCGTTGTGTTGCTTTTTCCAGTTGTAGATCAGGATCACCATAACCTGGAATACGTTTCAATAAACTCGGGCGTTGACTATATCGTCCCCAAGACCCATAAAAGCTTGAGTATTCACCGAGCTGTAAATTGAAATGCACCCGTGGCTGATGACTAAAATGAGCTATACCATTGCTGGGCATCCAATAACTACTACGCCAACCCAATTCCAACCATGAACGGGTTTCGCCTTGAATACGCCAACTTAAAAATGGTGCCGCGTTTACTGTTTGATAATTGCCTTGGGTAATGAGCAATGTTTCCAAGGCTGGGTTATAACGCGGTTTATTGTCGGGCGGAAATACGGGCGCAGTAATATTGTAGTCAATATTCTCAGTTCGAATTTCGCCACCTAAGCGAAGACGATGACTGTTACCTGAAAATTGAAGTTCAGACTGAGCAAACGATTGTGTGCCAGGTGTTTGAATGAAAAATTGTTGCTGGGTGAGGTTGTTTCGCCCAAGTTGATAATCATCACGGGTAGGGCTGACCGAAAATTGTGTTTGTAATTTCCAATGCTTGCTAAATCGTTGTTGCCAGTTCATGCCTAAGCTTTGATAGGCGTTATTCAATCCCAGTGTGCCAACAATGTCTTGTGTACCAGCGGCATTATTCCCTAAATCCATAGCTGCTTCATCAACAGCGCTTAGAAATATCAAGCCAATTGAGCCACTTGCGTATTGATGTTTTATGTAGGTTTGCATATCGGAATAACGTGGCCAGACGGTTAGTTGGAATTGATTTTCGCTTTGGTCGATACCTAAGCTTTGCGCTAACCAATCAAAATAGCTGCGACGCATTGATACGGTATAAGCAGTGCTTTGTCGTGGATTGTGTTGCCATTTTTTTTCAGCCATGGCTGAGGCTTGTAAAAAACTCACGTCATAAGCTGAATGAAGTTTTTTGCCTTGTGGTTGACGTAATTGAATATCGATGACGCCACCAATGCTATCGCTATAATTGACCGGCGCGCCGCTGAGAAATAAGTCCATATTGTTAACTAGGGCAGGATTGATTGTCGAGGTGAGGCCAAATAAATGAAATAAATAACCCACAGGAATACCGTCGACAAAAACAATATTGTCATTAAATTCGCTACCACGAATATACATTTGGCCGCTCAAGCCAATCATGGGTGTGATGCCAGGTAAACTATTTAAGACACGTATAGGATCACCAAAACTACCGGGCGTACGGCGCAATTCGTTATAGCCAATATCGTATTTTTTAAAATCATTGCGCTGACCATAAACCACTAAACCATTGAGTTCGAATTGACGCGGTTCCAGGTAAAATTTAAGTTTGGATTTTTTAGGCTGTTGTTGAATGGTTAGGTTTAAGGTTTCAAACTCATTGCTTAGAACGCGCACCTGATCGGGCCACTGTAAGGTGTCGAAAGACACAGAACCGTCTGCATTGGTTTGTTCATGTTGTTGGTTTTCTTGCCAGATGACCGTGGCGTCGGCCACGGGCTCGCCGCTGCCTTTTTCTACAACTTCCACTTGTAGCTCTGCTTGCACGTACCAACTGATGAAAAAAATCAATAAACCGGCGCAAAGTCGGCGTTGAAAAAATAATCCCATGATTGCGGTATATTCTGTTTATTAGTATCAGGCTGAATTATGCCTGATTCGATGTGTTCAGAATAGGGAAGTGAGCTGATTTTTCACTTAATTCTATGTATTTTCGAATTTAAAATTGAGGTGCAGGGCCGAAGGGTTGTTCCAACCAATTGATTGGCGAGGTGGTGCCGAGTGCTCGGGTGGCGGCCGCAGCGCTGGAATCGGATAGATTATCATAGGATTGGTAAACAAAGTTGCTGGAACCACCCATCATGCCACCCATCATTGCGGTTTGACAGCCTTGGCATATTTGCCCGATCCAGATTGCTTGTACTTCTTCGCCAGGACGCCAACTAACCGTTCCACCAGTCGGCGCACCGGCGCCTCCACCCATCATACCACCCATGCCCCCGGCTGGAGCTGGTAAGTTTGCACTACCACTATCGGGATTACGAGTGCCTGCGGCACGACGCGATTCAAAGACCTGTCGATCTTGGCCACTGGCCACGGTCCCTGCACTGAACTGATTGGAGTTTTCCACTTCCTGGCGTATCTGTTGGTAAAAACCCGTGTCATTGCCTTTGTCATCACGATCGATTTGATGGATAAAGTGGTCATTGTAACTAATGCCCGAATAGGTGGTGGTGAAACGCTGATCGATATGGATAGCTGGGCCAGAGCCATCATTGGCCCAGCCTGTGTTCAAAATGACAGTGGAATTGAGTGCTTCGTTGCCACTAGTCGTAACATTTTGTCGAGCCGAAATGCCATTATCGGACGGGGCGTTATTTAATTGGGTAAAGGTTTCCATGCTAATGTTGCCATTTACATCATTATCCTGAACCACCAACTGCACATATGAACGTCCATTCGCATCCGTCAGCACTTGCTGGTACATACCGACGCCGGTGGCGCTTACCTGGCAGCTAAAATTAGCTGGGCAGGGCGCAAATAATTGACCATTGGCATTATTTGACCATTGATTAAAAGCGGTGGGAGGTGCGGCGGATATTGCTGCGGGCAACACTGCAAGACTGATCAAATAGATTAAGCGAAAACAAGAGGATTTCACAATACACCTAAAATTCACCGGTTACGCCTAGGTTTTCGGCCAAGGTCCGTGAATATTTAGCAAGTTTTCGCGTTAGTTTTTGAAAATTAAGGGAAAATTAAGGGGTGGAATGATTCTGCTTAACGTACTAAGCGTACGAATTGCGGGTCGCTGATGTCTTTTGAAAAGACCTGGCCAAACGTAGTTTCCACATACCAGGCTTTAATATTTGCGCCTACGCCATTAACCGGGCCATCCATGCGAAAAGGTGTGCTGGACCAGTAACCACGTTGCATCGCGCTGGGTGTATTGGGAAACACTGTGTTATTAAATGGTGGTGCGGTGCATTGCACATCTAAAATAGAAACCAGTTCTTTGATATTCGGTAGACGCCAACCACCCGAGCTATTAGCGGCTTGGAGTGCCGCTTGCCAATTTAATTTGTTGGCGGTGCCGATACAGGTTTGTTGATTAACATCCCAAGTTTGACCAATCGAACAGCGCTGCCATTCTAAGCCGGTATTTGCATGGATGGCAGAGGCAATTTGGCTATTGGTGTCATATTGAAAAGTAAAACTGCTACTAGGTGTAGACTCTAGTGTGGACTCATAATTACACAGCTGAGCCTGAGTGTTCCCACTAATGAATGCACCGGCACAAACGGCTATGAATAATA
Organism: Gammaproteobacteria bacterium; assembly: GCA_029883265.1. Lineage (GTDB taxonomy): Bacteria > Pseudomonadota > Gammaproteobacteria > S012-40 > S012-40 > JAOUJM01. The sequence continues at coordinate 1,783 of JAOUJM010000085.1, read as the reverse complement.
ATCGGCTGCTCATTGCATGCTCCTCACTAGTCGTACCCGTGCGCCTACGGATTTGTCTTGTAAACGCGCTTCGCCCCTGGTGAAATCCACTACCCAAACCAAGTCTGGGTCGAATGCCGACGGCGTCGAGGTCCAATAAATTTTCGGTTGCGTAAGATCAATTAAAGAATCATCGGTAAAATAATTAACAATCCGCGCATTATATCGATTAGGCTCGGTCGTACCCCAATTATTCTGGTTTCCATAATCAACCAAGGATAACAGCTCATGAAGTTTAGGCAGGCGCCAGCCACCGGATTGACCGCAAAGTGCTTCACTCGCCAATTTATTATTGACCGCTTTGATGTACTCGTTGGTATTACAATTAGAGTCACCAAGATTACATTTAAACGAGGTGTCACCCAGTGCATCACCACCATCGCCGCCATTACGATTGTTCAAAGGCGAATACCAAGCATAAATATTGTCCACGGCATGCAGAGATGCTCCACTATTGACTTTAATTTCCCATAATAAATTGCTATGGGTATCGTAATTACAGCCAGCATATGCTGTTGTAAATGGCGCCACACTATCGGAATGCTGGGCATCCTGGCCTGAATAATTAGGATCGAAATTACTGCCATCGAAACAATTTTCCGTATTGTTATTGCTATCGGCGCATGCAGTTAAAAATGTGTCGGTGGTAATGCCATTGGCATCATCATCGGTGATCGATGCAGTAACAGTAATCGTCGGCGACAAAATGGCATCGCCAATAAATTCATTAATGAGGTTTATTGTGAGTTCGCGGTAGGCGCTATTCTGGCCGACATTATCATTAATTAAAAAAGGATACTCATAACTGGTTTGATTAGCAGGTATGGCAACCGGGCAGGGATTTTGATAGTCAATGCCCTGAATCATATTGTTTGTATTACTACTCACTGCACAGTCAATTTGAATGGTTTGGCTGCTGAGCATGAATTGACCTTGATTATTACGCAAACGAATCAATAAGGGTACATATCCATCACCTTCGATTACACTCAAAGTGCTGACCGTGTTACCTGAACCATCTCGGGCGTACATTTCAACCTGGGGCACGGGTTCGTCATCGATAATGTAAACAAAAAAGCCCGGATTGGCGGGGTAGTTCTCGCCAATTTTAATACGGCCACCTAAAGCATCACCAAAACGCACACTAAAGCGCTCATATTCTGGATAGGTGTGATTAGCATTTAAGCGAGCTTTATAGGGTCGTTCGTAGACAGGGTAATCATTGTTAGTATCATTATTAATAAAAATCTGAAAACTATTGAATTGGCGGCCACCTTCGTATTCAGCACCTATGAAAGTCATTCGATTTGTGGAGGCGGTTTCACCAGTGCTGCGAAAATTGATGTCCAAGTCGACGTCATCACCAAGAACAGCGCTGTCAGGTTCAATTCCGTATAATAGGCTAACATCTTTGTTTGGTTGAGGTGGAATGACCTCAACCGTGACCCGAAACGAAGCTAAGGCTTCATGCACAATTAATTGTCCATTATCGTCAATAGTAACATTGGGATCTTCAATGGAAATAACCAAATCGATGCCAGAACTGGATTTATTCTGAGTAGAAGGCGGCGCCCGGTCATGAAAACAAGCGTTTAATAGCATGGCCAATAGCGCTACTAGGCTTAAACGATATAAACCAGAAAAAATTTTTATTTTTCGGTTAGTTATAAAAAAAAGTTTTGGTGACAAGGTGTCACACCTCACATCAGCCCAGTAGTCCCCTATGAAACCAGGATTAGCTTAA
>JAOUJM010000084.1 GCA_029883265.1 Gammaproteobacteria bacterium | reverse complement strand
GACTGGATCAAAAACAGGTAATGCCGGCATGCGTCGGTCTATACGTTTATTCAAACCCGCAAGTACCTTACCTGGCCCACACTCAATAATTTTATCAACGCCTTGTGAAGCCATGGCTTGAATAGTCTCGACCCAACGTACGGGATTAAATAATTGACGAACTAAAGCATCTCGAATTTTATCCGCATCTTCATAAGCTGTCACGTCAGCGTTATGTATAACGGGAATGATTGATTGGCTAATATTAATTGATGCCAAACGATCGGCTAAACGATCTGCAGCTGATGTCATTAAGGAACAATGCGACGGTACACTCACTGGCAGCATGACTGCTTTCTTCGCGCCTGCGTCAGCTGCATTATCCACAGCCCGTTGTACTGCTGCAGCATTACCGGCAATCACGACTTGACCGGGACTATTGTAATTCACTGGTGATAACACTTGCCCCTGGGATTGTGCTTCGCACAAAGCGGCGACTTGATCGTCTTCCATGCCGAGAATGGCTGCCATGGCGCCTTCGCCGGATGGAACAGCCTCTTGCATGAAACGACCACGATCCGCTACTAAACTGATCGCATCGTCAAAATTCAATGCGCCTGCGCAAACCAAGGCTGTATACTCACCTAGACTATGACCTGCCATAATGCTCGGCGTCACACCACCGGCTTGTTGCCACACGCGATAAACTGCAACACCTGCTGCTAACATCGCAGGCTGAGTTTTATCGGTTTGATTTAATGCTTCTGTTGGGCCTTGTTGAGACAATTGCCACAGGTCATAGGCCAAGACTTCAGACGCTTGAGCAAACGTTTCAGTAACAATCGAATGACTGTCAGCCAAGTCAGCCAACATGCCAATGGCTTGCGAACCTTGGCCTGGAAATACAAATGCTAAACTCATGTAAAAAAATCCTGTATTAAAACGTCATCAAAACAGAGCCCCAGGTGAAACCGCCACCAAAAGCTTCCATTAAAACCGTTTCCCCGCGCTTGATGCGACCATCACGTACGGCAACATCAAAAGCCAAAGGTATGGACGCAGCTGAGGTATTGCCATGTTGGTCTACGGTGATCACCACGCGTTCCAAGGGCATTTTCAATTTCTTTGCAGTCGCGGCGATAATACGAATATTTGCTTGATGCGGTACTAACCAATCCACATCGGATTTTTCCATATTGTTGGCTTGCAAGGTCTCATCAACAATATCGCCTAGCGTGTTTACCGCCATTTTGAATACTTCATTGCCTTTCATTTGAATCGTTGCTTCGCCGGTTTTAAACAAATCCGGATTTTCCGAAACGCCGCCATTAACCGTTAGCAAATCTTTATATTGCCCGTCGGCATGTAAGTGCGTGGATAAAATACCGGGGGTTTCGCTGGCTTCAATCACAACAGCGCCCGCGCCATCACCGAACAAAACGCAAGTGCTGCGATCATTCCAATCAAGAATGCGTGACAAGGTTTCTGCACCAACAACTAAGGCGTATTTTGCATTATTGTTTCGCACGAATTGGTCAGCCACTGATAAGGCATAGACAAATCCTGTACACACAGCTTGAATATCAAATGCAGCACAGCCATGTACACCTAAACGCTCTTGCATTAAACATGCAGTGCTGGGAAACACTCGATCAGGTGTGGTGGTCGCAACAATAATTAAATCGATTTGACTGGCATTAATACCTGCGGCTTCAATTGCGCGTTGTGCCGCTTTGGTCGCCAAGTCGCAAGTGGTGGTATTCTTATCAGCAATATAGCGTTGTTTGATGCCGGTGCGTTCTACAATCCATTGGTCGTTAGTGTCGACCATTTTTTCTAAATCTTTATTGGTCAGTACCGTGTCCGGCAACGCACTTCCTGTTCCAATGATTTTTGAATACATCAGCTAACACGCCTTTCGACTAACATGGATTGTAGTTGTTTATTGATTTTCTGCGGGACATTGAAATCAACTTCCTTGATCGCAACTTTAATCGCGTTAGCAAAACCGCGATCACCTGAGCCGCCGTGACTTTTAACCACGATGCCTTGCAAACCCACAAAACTCGCACCATTATAACGATCGGGATCAATGCGACGTTTAAACGCTCTGAGAATCGGCAATGCTGCGACTGCAAGAATTTTGGTAAAAATATTTCGTGTAAATTCTTCTTTCATGAATTGTGTAATCATGCGCGCCAAACCTTCACTGGTTTTCAATGCAACATTACCAACAAAACCATCACATACCACAACATCACATTTGCCTTTGTAAATGTCGTCACCTTCAACAAAACCAACGTAGTTCAAATCGCTTTGTTGAATCAGTTGTCCAGCTTCTTTGATACTTTCACTGCCCTTGATTTCTTCTTCACCAATATTGAGCAAGCCCACCGTTGGTGATTCAATATTATCAATAGCAGACACCAAAACTGAACCCATGACAGCAAATTGCATTAAGTGCTCAGACTCGGAATTAATATTCGCTCCCAAATCCAATACATGAGTATGCCCAGTCATGGTAGGCAAAGCCGTCACAATAGCGGGACGATCGATACCCGGTAAAGTTTTTAAAACAAAACGTCCAGTGGCCATCAGTGCGCCGGTATTGCCAGCACTGACACAAGCGTGAGCGGTTCCATCTTTAACCAGATTGATGGCCACTCGCATGGAGGAATCTTTTTTATTTCGTAATGCCATGGATGGCAAATCATCCATTTCGACTTTTTGCGAGGCATGTTTTATCACAAGATGCTCGCCAACGTCAGCTTTATGCTTACGAAGTTCATCGCTAATGACTTCATGATCACCGACAAGAATCAGGCGTAAATTTGAATGACTTTTGAGTATATGGAGTGCAGCGGAGACGACCACGGGTACCCCGTGGTCGCCACCCATTGCATCTAGAGCAATGGTTACGTTCAAATGCGGTTTCCTTGCGTTAGCGTGGCCAATGCGGATATGAAAGTTTAATCTTCGACGTTGACTGCGTCTTTAACTTCAATCACGCGGCGTCCACGATAAAAACCATCGGGGGTGATGTGATGACGAATATGGGTCTCACCGCTGGTTGGGTCGATCGAGAATGCAGGGGTTGTCAACGCATCATGAGCACGACGCATTCCACGTTTTGATCGGGATTTCCGATTCTTTTGTACAGCCATTTTAAAGACTCCTAATTTTTGCGCTTACTGTGCTTTAACTGACTTAATACCGCAAACGCCTGTTGGCTTTTTGACGGTTGTTTGGCCTCAGCTAAAGACTTTAAACTGGTTTCATTATAGGCTATTTCACACTCACCTTGCGGGTGGGTTTGGCCTAGCGGAATTGCCAATAGCAATTCATCTTCGATAATATCGTTTAAAGGCATGTCACTGCTCGTCAGCAATAAGGGTTCCAGATAATCGGGTAACCGTCTCGCTTCTTCCTCGCCAGCCACTATGCCTAATGCAATCTCTCGCTCTACCGGAAAATCGAAACTTTCCAGGCAACGTTGGCACTGCAAATTCAAGTGAGTTTTTAAATGACCACGAACTACCTTATATTGGTGTTCCTGATCAAATTTCAAACTGACCTGCACCATGCCACTATTATCTGTTAATTGGGCGGATAAGCGCTCAAGCATAGCCAGCTCAACCTGTCCCTCAAGCGAGATTCCCGCTTGCACAAGCTGAATTGGATCAATAAAAACAGGTAGCCTAGTCGACATTGGGGCGCAATAATAATCTGCTTACCGCTCTGTGTCAAAAAAACTGTTAAATTTCACGCCGATACCGACCGATAGCTTGCTGAATTTGTGTAAGTTTTTATTTATAAAGGGTATTTCCGCAGAAAAAATAAAAATATATAACTTGTTGAATTTAAAGGCTGTTGCCCAGCAACCATGAATTCTGGCAGGATTCTGGCAAAGCCTGGAGTATGCTCAAAAGGAAAAATGTACTATTCTCTTGGAGTTAGCTCAGTCGACCCAATGACTGACACATATTTAATGGAATCAATATGGATTGCGCAGGATATGCTGATTAAAAAAGTTCTTATTGCCAATCGTGGCGAAATCGCCGTCCGAATTGTACGTGCCTGCGCTGAAATGGGAATAAAGTCCGTTGCCATTTATGCGGAACCCGATCGCCATGCCTTACACGTTAAGAAAGCCGATGAAGCTTATAATATTGGTCCGGACTCCATTGCTGGGTATCTTAACGTGCATCGAATAGTCAATTTGGCCGTTGCCACCGGTTGTGATGCCCTGCATCCCGGTTATGGTTTTCTTTCAGAGAATCCGGACCTTGCTGCAGCCTGCGAGCGCCGAGGCATTAAATTCATCGGTCCCAACGCTGATGTCATTCAACGCATGGGTGATAAAACTGAAGCCCGCCGCGCCATGATCCAAGCGGGTGTTCCTGTGACCCCCGGTACCGAAGACAATTTAGCTAGCTTGGACGAAGCGATCCAATTAGCGGATGAAATTGGTTATCCGGTTATGTTAAAAGCCACATCCGGTGGCGGTGGTCGTGGCATTCGTCGCTGTGACAGCAAAGCAGAATTAGAAAAGAATTTTGAACGGGTTATTTCCGAAGCTACCAAAGCTTTTGGTAGCGCCGATGTGTTTATGGAAAAATGCGTAGTTAATCCCAAGCACATAGAAGTGCAAATACTAGCTGATAGTCATGGTAACGCTGTTTCGTTGTTTGAACGTGATTGCTCCGTGCAGCGTCGCCATCAAAAACTTATTGAAATTGCACCCTCACCACAACTTTCTGAAGCACAACGAAAAGAAATTTGTGATTATGCCGTCAAAGCCGCAAAAATTGTTAACTATGAAAATGCAGGTACGGTCGAATTTTTACTCGATCAAAACGGTGATTTTTATTTCATGGAAATGAATACCCGTTTGCAAGTTGAGCATTGCGTGACTGAAGAAATAACCGGGATCGATATTGTGCAAGCACAAATTCGTATCGCTGCAGGTGAGAAACTTAATTTTGAACAAAAAGATATCGAGCGTCGTGGCTATGCTATGGAGTTTCGTATTAATGCCGAAGATCCAAAAAATGACTTCCTACCCTCGTTTGGCCGCATCACTCGTTATTTCGCGCCCGGCGGACCCGGCATCCGCACCGATAGCGCCATTTACAGTGGTTATCGAATCCCACCCTATTATGATTCTATGTGCGTTAAGTTAACGGTTTGGGCCTTAACCTGGGAAGAGGTACTACGTCGTTCTGAGCGGGCATTACAGGATATTAGTGTGTTTGGGGTAAAAACCACGATTCCTTATCAATTAGAAATCATAAAAACTGAGGAATTCAAGAAAGGCATCATCGACACCGGATTTGTCGAAGCACATCCCGAATTAATCAACTATTCAACTCGACGTCCACCACGTGAACTAGCGGCAGTAATAGCAGCAGCCGTGGCTGCCCATTTGCGAACTTAGGAGCGAACGATGGCAAAGGTAGAAATCACAGATACTGTTTTACGCGATGGTCACCAAAGTCTAATCGCAACCCGAATGCGTTTAGAGGATATGTTACCCATTTGCAAAAAACTTGATGACGTTGGTTTCTGGTCATTAGAAGTTTGGGGTGGCGCAACATTTGATGCTTGTGTACGATTTCTAAAAGAAGACCCATGGGAACGTCTGCGCAAATTACGCCAAGCGCTGCCCAATACCCGATTGCAAATGTTACTACGTGGCCAAAATCTTTTGGGCTATCGTCACTACTCTGATGATGTCGTGCAAACCTTTGTTAAAGCCGCTGCTGACAATGGTATTGATGTGTTCCGTATTTTTGATGCTTTAAATGATTTGCGAAATTTGGAAGTTGCAATTAAGTCCGTCAAAGATGCTGGTAAACATGCACAAGGTGCTATTTCCTACACCACAAGTCCAATACACAACGTGGATGATTTTGTTAAAATGGCCAAAGCCATGGAGAAAATGGGCTGCGATAGCATTGCCATAAAAGATATGGCAGGTTTACTCACCCCAAGCATTACCGCTGAGCTGGTACAAAAATTAACGAAAGCGGTTTCCATACCCTTGCAATTACACTCTCATGCCACAGCCGGCTTATCGGCTTTATGCCAATACGAAGCGGTGAAAAATGGTTGTTTACATATTGATACTGCAATTTCTGCATTTGCCGAAGGCGCCAGTCATCCGCCAACCGAAAGCATGGTTGCTGCATTTCGTGGCACTGAGTTTGATACAGAACTGGATTTGCCTTTATTGCAGGAAATCGGTTTTTATTTTCACGAAGTACGGAAAAAATATCATCAATTCGAAAGCGAATTCACCGGCCTCGATACCCGAGTTCAAGTCAATCAAGTCCCAGGCGGTATGATTTCAAATTTAACCAATCAATTACGCGAACAAGGTGAGTTAAAACGCATTAATGAAGTTTTACAAGAAATTCCAAGAGTGCGCGAAGATCTCGGGTTCCCCCCCTTAGTCACACCTACCTCGCAAATTGTTGGTACACAAGCCGTGCTCAATGTAATGACCGGCGAGCGCTATAAAACCATAACCAATGAAGTCAAACTCTATTTGCAGGGACGTTATGGTAAAGCCCCTGGTAAAGTGAATCAGACAGTGCGTAAAGATGCGATTGGTGATGAGAAAGCAATCACCTGCCGACCCGCCGATTTAATTGACCCTGAAATGGATAAATTGCGCAAAGAGATCGCAGATCTCGCCGAATCGGAAGAAGATATTTTGACATACGCCATGTTTCCTGAACTCGGCCGGGATTTTTTACAGCAACGCAAAGCTGGCAACCTACAGCCGGAACCATTAGAACCACCCACCGATGATAATGTTGATGTTTGTGGATTAGCACCAACCGAATTTAATGTCACGATGCATGGCGAAACTTATAACATCAAAGTCACCGGCTCTGGTCATCGCTTCCAAGCTCAGCGGCCATTTTATTTATCTGTCGATGGTGTACCCGAAGAAATTTTAGTAGAAACATTGTCTGAAGTTGCAACTTTACCTTTATCCGGCATGGCGGCTGCGGGCGCACCGATGTTAAGCAGTGGCGCAACCGATAGCTCCCGCCCCAGAGCCACAAGCCCAGGCCATGTCACCACGTCCATGCCCGGCACAATTGTCGAAATCCTAGTGAGCGAGGGTGCTGAGGTTAACGCGGGTGATGCCTTATTTATTACAGAAGCCATGAAAATGGAAACAGAAGTGCAAGCGCCTATTGCTGGAAAAATCAAAGCGATTCATATAAAGAAAGGTGACTCTGTCAATCCAGATGAAACATTGATTGAAATTGAATAAGGTCTGTTTAATTTTTTCAGATTAGCTCAAGTATAATCTGCTGGGGCTGATCAACTTTTCAAATTCACGATATGATTCAAACCATTAATACAAAATTTCCGTTCCTTCAAGCCTGTGATATAATCCATTCGTCATTGTATTTGAAGTTTACTCATTAATCCCATGCGAAAAATTATACTTGGCTCGACCTCACCCTATCGCCGTGAATTACTCGAACGGTTAAAAATAGCGTTCACAACCGCTTCACCCGATATCGACGAATCCGCATTACCCAATGAAAAACCTAAAACCTTAGTATTACGCTTGGCAGAAGCCAAAGCGCGGGAAATTGCAAAAACAGAAAGCAATGCTTTAATCATTTCTGGTGATCAAATCGCCGTGTGTGATGAAGCTATTTTAGGTAAATCAGGCGACCGTGATACCGCGATCAAACAATTACAAATGGTCTCAGGCAAGTCCATTGTTTTTGAATCAGCCTTATGTTTATTTGATAGTGCCACTCATGAATTTCAAATTGATATTATTCCTTTTACCGTTCATTTCAAACCACTAACACAAGCACAAATTGAAAACTATCTCGACAAAGAGCCTGCCTTCAACTGCGCCGGTTCGTTCAAGTCTGAAGGTTTAGGAATTTGCCTGGCAGAAAAATTCGAAGGCGATGACCCAACAGCGCTAATCGGTTTACCCTTGATTCGTTTAACACAAATGCTGGCGAACGTCGGAGTAGATATCGTCTAATATTGTGGTTTATCCGAATTAACAAATCGTTGCATAAAATTTCTGATATACGACGACAACCAATACTAATAAAAACTTCATCCGTAGGTTATTTGAAGTGAAAAAAACAATACAAACATTTATCAGTTTCGTTTTACTCTTATACTATAGCTCTATTTTTGCATCCGACTACAATGCATATTTTGCTATTGGAAAAAACTATATCACTCAAGCAAACGCCGTTGGAGAGTTTAGTTATACAAACTATCAATCCAAACCTATCAACCACATCAGTGCAGGAAAGACCATTTCAAAATATTTATGGCTATCGATGGATTATAATTATCTAGGTCAATACACTTACTCCACCCATCCCATTTACCTGGACCCGAATTCTATGCTTCCACTGTTCGGCCCGCTCCAACACCATAAGCAAACAGCGTCCAGCTATGGACTAGCCCTACGCGCAGGCGATTCAATTTCCCACTTGAACTGGTTACATTTGTACATCAGTGCTGCCTATATTTTTCACCAGTGAACAACACATAGTAGTTCTGAAATAATAAGCACTCAAACCAAGCAACCAATTGGTTTTGAGCAGTTTGGTTTTGAGCAGTTTGGTTTTGAGCAGTTTGGTTTTGAGCAGTTTGGTTTAGGCGCAAGCTTGAAGCTGCCATTTAACTTTCGTTTAAATCTAGACGCGCAACATTCCGTTGCATTAAAAAAGTCTGTTAGCTATTACGATTACACCATAAACCTGAATTATTATTTGAATTTAAGTAAGACTTTTAATCGTATCAGGCAATAACGCATGCCAACAAAAGATTGACTGATATCTACTCTGAAGCTTGCTCTTTGCTTGCTAATATAATTTCTATTCTCACAAATGGAAACTCAAGCTCATTGCAAAACCTTTGCACAAAAAACATCGAACACCATATTTTTTAAACGCTTCCTATTGCTATCCCCCAAATCATTATGGCAACACGAAAAACCAGTAACTATTTTTCTTCAATATCGAGCACGCTTGTGGAAAAACATTAAAAAACGAATCGAAACAAAATCGGATACCCACACACAATTAGACGCTCAGGGCTGCCGTCTAGCTTCAGACCTGAACTATGCAAAAACTAAAACAATGCGAGTTTTGAAAAACAAAAAATATTAATTATGACTTTAAAGAGTAGAGACATACCGAACATATTCGAATTATATTTTTTCAACGAAAAAAGACATTTATTCTTTCTTCTCTAATTTTTCGATTACCCATCTAATCGCCGCTTCACGGTCATCGAAAAAACCTTGTTTGAGAAATTTCGGCCACAACGCTTTAGAAAAATATTGCTGCCTGCGGCCATGGTCAACCATTGCCACCACTGAAAATGGATTCCCATTTAACGCTTCCAATAAACAAGAAAATGCAACCGAATAATCATTTTCCCGATTAATCAGTAAAGCACTGGGAACCGGATCTAATTTGGATGTGTAATCAAATATTTCCCTGATATGGTGTGGCAAAGCTTCCGTACCTTCGTCGACGACTACTTCGATTATTTGATTATTCAAACACCATAAATTCAAATCTGTGAAGCGCATGGGATGGCCACGTTGATAGCTATTGAGTGCTTTAGCGTCATCATCTGAACTGCTCAAGGCATTCCCTCATAACCCAACAATATAGTCCTATTAACTACCGCATAATCGTAGGCGTCGTAAATAACAAACTCAAGGTATTCGCAACGGACACACCAATACGTTCAGCAAAACGATCCAAATAACCTGGGTGCAAAGTATAATCAACCAAGCGTTCAGCATTAACGACATCACGTGCAACGGAACTGGTACTGCCATAACCATCACTTAGGCCTAAAGCAATACTACGTTCACCCGTCCAAATTAGTCCGCTAAACAAATCATCATGATCTAGCAAACGATCACCACGACCACGCTTAACCGCTTCAATAAACTGCACATGGACATTATCCAGAATGGACTTCATATGTCGCTTGTCCGATTGAGTCAAAGGTGAAAACGGATCAAGAAACCCTTTGTTCTCACCCGCAGTTAATAAGCGACGCTCCACGCCAAGTTTTTTTATACCCTCTACAAAACCAAAACCATCAGTTAATACGCCAATCGAACCAACCAAACTCGCCTTATCGACGTATATAGCATCTGATGCACTGGCAATATAATACGCCGCGGACGCGCACATATCCGTAACAACAGAATAAAGTTTTTTATCGGGATATTTTTTTCTTAGGCGCACAATTTCATCGTAAATATAACCGGCTTGCACTGCACTACCACCCGGACTATTGACGCGCAATACTATTGCTCGGGCATTGCTTTCCTTAAATGCTTTGCGCATTGATGTAATCACTGAATCAGCGCTCGCCAACGCGCCGTCCATGATAGGTCCACTGACTTCAATTACCGCCGTATGTTTTCCCACAGCTAAATCACTACCGTCATCCGGCATGTAAACCAAAAATAGACTAAACAAATAAACAAAAAATAGTGACTTGAAAAAAATGCTCCAACGACGGCTACGTCGTTGTTCATTCAGCGAAGCAAAGGCTAAACGATTTATTAAATCTCGTTGCCAGTCTTGCGATTCCTCATCTTCATTGGCATGCTGATTTTTTTCTTTTATTTTTTGTTGAGCATCAGCCAGCGCTTGCGCGGTTCCGGATTTCTCCACACTATCTGCTTGCGAAGGACTTTCAGTCCAAGGATCTTTTACGGAATCATCACCATTGGATTCGTTAGACCCGGGCTTATTGGTTTCATCTGACATAAAATTTCGATTCCCTTTATTTATTCGCTAACCAATGAACAATATCTGTGGTGTGTTCTAAACAAGCCACTGGCTCACAAGCCAGTAAACGTTGTCGCTCATGTGCACCACAACAAACACCTAGTCCATCGCTAGCGGCATTTCTTGCCATGAGCAAGTCATATTCCGTGTCACCAATCATTAAAGTCTCCCTCGCATCGACACCGGTATAATCAATAATATCAAGCAGCATTTGAGGGTGAGGTTTGGACTGCGCCTCATCAATACAACGTGTCACATGAAATACCGTATTCAAACCCGTGCGTTGCAAGGCAAGATCTAAACCGCGTCGACCTTTACTTGTTGCGACCGCGAGAAAAACGTCTTGTTCAGCTAGTTGTTCGAACATAGTCATGATGCCATTGAACAATTCTGATGAAATTTTGTCCTCTGAAAAATAGTGATGCCGATAAGCGGCAATCACTTCTTGCACATCTGTTTCCTCAGAAATGCCAGGAAACAGCTGCATTATTGCCTCTTTCATGCCGAGGCCGATGATATCACGGATTGCCGCAGTACTTGGGACTTCTCTCGCTAGATCTTTTGCTGCTGATTGAAAACAGGAAATGATTTCAGCTTGGGAATCCATTAAGGTTCCATCCCAATCAAAGACTAACAGTTTATAAGGTTTACTCATTTTCACCTTTCAACGACTTTAAACAAATCTGTAAATCATCAGGAAGTGGTGCATTAATAGTCATCCATTCCTGATCTTTTGGATGCTTGAAGCGCAAACTTTTAGCATGCAAGAACAAACGTTTCAAACCGTAAGCTTGCATGGTTTTATTAAACGATTTGTCGCCATATTTGTCATCTCCCGCTATAGGATGACCGATATATTGCCCATGCACCCTGATCTGGTGAGTTCGCCCAGTGATTAATTGCACTTCTAACAAAGAGGCAAAATTAGCAAACACCTGTTGACGTAAAAAAATGGATTCCGAAGGTTTCCCATCTTCGCTTACTTTTACAATACGCTCGCCACTACTGAGCTGATTTTTACGTAAAGGTACATCAATCACTTGCTTTTTTAACTCAACTTCACCATTGACCAAACACACGTAGGTTTTATGCATTTGAGATGAACGAATTTGCTCATGCAAATTACGAAGCACTGACGTTTTTTTGGCAATTAACAACACACCGGAAGTTTCTCTGTCCAGACGATGCACTAACTCCATACGTTTCGCCTGGGGATATAGAGCCCGTAAATTTTCAATTACACCTAATTGCACCCCACTACCACCATGAACTGCCATACCAGAAGGTTTATTAAGCGCAATCAAATCTGCGTCTTCGAATAAAATGTTCGCCTGCAACAATGTAAGCTGTGATTCACGTGGTTTTGGGACGGTTTTTGCAGAATCGACATGGACTGGCGGAATTCTGACCTGGTCACCCGTTGTTATACGATAGACCGGCTTTACCCGACCACCGTTCACCCGGACTTCGCCTTTTCGCAGAATCCGGTAGATTAGGGTTCGTGGTACCCCTCTTAATTGGGCCAGAAGGAAATTATCGATTCGTTGACCAGCCTGCTCTGCGTCAACAGTGACTAACCGAACTTTAGGAGTATTTTGTCTTAGTTTTTCTGTGGTCATGCCATAACTTAGCGTGAAAGTTGAACTTTTTTATACCTTTATCGGAGGAGATTTGGTATATTACCCGGCTATAAAATTTGATTGGTTGGTAGTAGTAGACGATTTCATCGGCTTAAACCGCCATTATACACTGAACTAAGTGCTTGGATCACAATCAATTCATATAGAAACCAAGCCGAATATTATAACCCACTTATTGGGTTGAATTTGCTGACATTAATATCAGCACGAATGATAACCGCATGTTAGCGGAAAAACGGGGTTTACAGCTGTATTTTAGATTTTGTGGTGTGTACACCTATCTCAAAATACAGAATTTGGATTAACTAGCTCAACGATGACACGTGGGCTTGAGGTTGCCAGGCATAGATAGAATCTAGCCGGCTTCGGTCATAAAACAATGAGTTAGCTGGTTTTTAAACCGGCATACACAAGAGTGTCTGCTGACTCTGACCGCCTCAACGTGTTAATGAGCACATTGAGAGATTTTAGAATGAAAAGAATGCTTTTTAACGCGACTCAGCCAGAAGAGTTGCGTGTGGCTTTGGTTGATGGCCAGAAACTATACGACCTAGATATTGAAACAACAACCCGCGAACAGAAAAAATCCAACATCTACAAAGGCAAGATTACTCGGATTGAACCCAGCCTTGACGCGGCTTTTGTCGACTATGGCGCCGAACGCCATGGCTTCCTTCCACTTAAGGAGATCTCCAGGGCTTATTTCGTAAAAGATGCTGATGGTGGTGGACGACCTAATATTCGCGAAGTACTTCAAGAAGGCCAAGAACTAGTTATCCAGATTGATAAAGAAGAACGCGGCAACAAAGGTGCTGCTCTCACAACATTTATCAGTTTAGCTGGGCGTTATTTAGTCCTCATGCCAAATAATCCTAGAGCTGGTGGTGTTTCGCGTCGTATTGAAGGCGATGAGCGTAGTGAAATCCGCGAAGCTATGAGCAGCCTTAATATCCCCAACAACATGGGCTTAATAGTTCGCACCGCAGGCGTAGGCAAAAGCGCCGAAGAGTTACAATGGGACTTGGACTATTTGATCCAATTATGGAGCGCGATAGAAACAGCTGCGCAAAAGGAAGCTCCTTTCCTAATTTATCAAGAAAGCAATATTATTATTCGTGCGATTCGTGATTATCTACGTAAAGATATTAGCGAAATTCTTATTGATAATGAGGATATATATAATCAGGCACGGGAATTTATGTCCCAAGTGATGCCACATAACTTGGCAAAGATAAAATATTATAGTGATCCAATTCCTCTATTTACCCGTTATCAGATTGAGAGCCAGATTGAATCGGCATTTCAACGGGAAGTAAGCTTACCCTCGGGTGGCGCATTGGTCATTGACCACACAGAAGCCTTATTATCCATCGATATTAACTCCGCCAGGGCTACTCGCGGTGGTGATATAGAAGAAACTGCCTTAAACACCAATCTCGAAGCGGCCGACGAAATTGCCCGTCAATTGCGTTTACGCGATTTAGGCGGTCTAGTGGTGATTGACTTTATTGATATGACTCCAATAAAAAACCAGCGCGCAGTAGAAAATCGTTTACGTGAGGCCTTGAGCATGGATCGTGCGCGAGTCCAGATTGGCCGTATCTCACGTTTTGGTTTATTGGAAATGTCACGCCAGCGTCTACGTCCTTCTTTGGGTGAACATAGTAATATTGTCTGTCCCCGTTGTACTGGCCATGGCACTATTCGTGGTGTTGAATCCATTGCTTTATCTATTCTTCGAATTATCGAAGAAGAAGCGATGAAAGAAAACACAGGAAAAATTCTTGCGCATTTACCGATAGACGTAGCCACATTCTTACTGAATGAGAAACGCCCCAATATCGCAGAAGTGGAAGCCCGACATGGTATTCAAGTCTTGTTGGTTCCAAACTCAAATATGGATTCTCCGCATTATGAAATTCAACGCATCCGTAGCTCTGATGTAAAAAATCCAGAAATTAATCAGCCAAGCTACCAAATCACACTTGAGGAAGAAGCAAGTAGTCCGCTCCCTACGCGAGATCAAGCGCCTAAAGCCGAACTACCCGCGGTTAAAAGCTTAGCGCCAGGGGCTCCGATGCCCGTACAAACACCTCCCCCAGTGAAAAAAGAACCTGGCTTGCTCAGTCGAATAATTACTGCTTTGTTTGGTTCAGGTAAGGAAAAAGAGAAGCCCAAACCCAAACCTCGGCGCAATCAACCACAGAACCGCAATCGTGGACGTGGACGTGGAGGCTCAGGACCAAGCAGCGGTGGACAACAACAAAATCGTGGAAGTAATAATACGAGCAATAGTCGTGGTCGCCGCTCACGTGGGGGCAATCGAGGCAATCGCAATACCCGTAATGAAAATAAAGCGGATAGCAATTTAGATACTCGTAACGATAACCGTGAATCATCCAATAGTGAGTTGGATAAATCTGAAAGTCGCTCAAACACAGCAGTGCAGCCCAATCCACAGGCGGCGGTAGTAGAAAATAATCCGTCGACCAAACCAGAA
The DNA here is from genome assembly GCA_029883265.1 of Gammaproteobacteria bacterium. GTDB lineage: Bacteria > Pseudomonadota > Gammaproteobacteria > S012-40 > S012-40 > JAOUJM01. The sequence goes on along the minus strand of JAOUJM010000084.1, from coordinate 2,008 downwards.
ACTACAAGCAACAACCCGCCAACTGACGCAGTAAGCAATACTTCGCCTGAAATGGTTGCAACGACTAGTGATACAGCAAATAGCCGTAATGAGAACAATCAACGTAATGATTCACGTTCTGGCCAGCGCACAGATGGTCGTCGAGCAGATTTTAGGCGACGTAATCGCGCCCGAGGCGGGAACCGCAACCAAGAACGTCGTGGCCCCAATGATCAAGAATCAGAATTGTCATCTAACAGTGATACAGGAAATTCTGATTTCAAAGCAATACCGAGCACCACGTCTGACGCAGGTTCTGGTAATTCTGCGGCGCCATCAACCAATTCAACGAATATTGAGGCACCTAAGCCAAGCAACAACCAAGATTCGGGCAATAGTCAAAGTAAACCAGTGGAATCTAGTCATAATGTTGCTAGTTTTCAGGCGGAACCGAAAACCGTGGCGCCTGTCGCCAGCCCGAGCCGTGAAAATGGAAATAATGACTCAGCCGATGTAAAACCTAACGCGGTCAATTCAGCGGAAGACCGCTAATTAGTCAATCGATAAAGCAAAACAAAAAACCCGATACAACAATCGGGTTTTTTTTGATCGCTAGTTTAGAACTAAGCTACATCATTGCCACCAGAGACTCTCAGGGTATAGCGTAAATGTTCGGCATAACAACGGCAGGCATCACTGGTGGTAAACAAGCCCGCCAACCTGCCCTGTTTTATGACTAATGCTGAACCGATGTGGCGTTCAACCATATTCATCAAAACCTCATCAATCGGTGTTTCCATTTCAACGACGTAAAGATGTTGAATGCAAATGTCTTTAACTTTTAGATTTTGCGAGACCGCCTTCTCTACAATGTTTTGCGCTTGTTTAATATCCCGTTCGGTGATAACCCCGAATAATTCGCCATTATGCTTCACAGGCAAGTGTCGTATGGCGTGTTCCTTCATCATTACAAGTGCATCGTCAATACTTGCTTCTGAGGATACCCAATTAGGAAATGGTGTCATGAGTTTTTTAATCGATGGTATTTTCATTCGAACGAGTCCCTATAAAAAAACAAACACACCCAAAGGCGTTTTAGTCATGGCAACGGAAATAATATAAACAAAAGTCGATAGTGCGAGCAAGTAAAAGACCCACCGCAATTGATGCGTTGGCGCCCATTTAATCACCGCCATTCCTAGAAAAATATAAATCAATAAGGCGATTACCTTGGCGCTCAACCAATGATGAACAAATGGATATTGCTGCATTTGTACTGCAAGGATAACCGCGGTAGTTAATAGTATTGTGTCATTAAGATGAGGCACAATTTTAACCCAACGCTGTTGCATCCTGTCCGAACCTTGTATTCGCCAATAACCGCGTAATGCAAACAAGCTAATACTAATAATTACCGTGGCTACATGCAGGGTTTTGACCATTTGAACTCCTTGGGTAACAAGTTAAGTCTGCAGGAATCAAACCGATAAGCTTATTATGATTAACTATTTGAGTGATCACAATGAGTGAATTCGAAACCATTCAAAATTATTATAAAAAACTTGTTATTAATTATGTTAAAACAAACATTCAGCCCGACAATAGTGATGTAAATTATTTAGCCGATGTGGTCTGCGTAGCGTTAAATCATTTGCCGCCGCGTTATATTCGTTATGAAGTGGATATGGCGTTTTATTTGTCACCAGTGGAACGCCAAGAAATGGATGCGAAAATAAAATCTGCGGTTGAAGACGCTGTACTATTTATTAAAAAAAGCACTCAAAAAATTCAAAAGAAAAAAGCCTAAGGTGTGGCGCTTAAACGTGCTTTGTGTGATGCAAAAATAATCTCATCATTTAATTCTTTCAAGTCCCGATTGCCTCGAGCCAATGCATTAGACTTGCGGGCACATTGTTCGGCCTGCTTATACTGTAATTGTGCTAAGCGTACTTGCGCCAGGCCTTGCCACAAATAAGCATTTTTAGGTGATAGGCGTAAACCACGTTCAAGCACAGCAGCGGCTTTATCA
>JAOUJM010000083.1 GCA_029883265.1 Gammaproteobacteria bacterium | reverse complement strand
CCGCCATCAACTATGAATTAATAGCTATTGGCGTGAATTTAATTCTTAAACATGGCGCACAATTAATTTGCACTAATCCCGACCCTAGTGTTGATGGTTTTAAAGATGGTAAACATTTTATTTTGCCCGGCGGCGGCGCATTAGTCGCACCATTCGCCATCGCAGCGGAGACTGATCCACTATTTATTGGCAAACCTCATCCTCTGCTTTATGAAATTGCCTTACAACGACTTGGTGTTCAAGCACAAGACTGTTTAATGATTGGGGATCGTCCTGACACGGATATTATTGGAGCAGCCACACTCGGCATGAAAACCGCGCTGGTTAGAACTGGGCGTTTTGCGCCAAGTATGCCATTACCTGAAGCGATGAAAAAACCTGATTGGGATGTAGCAGGGCTAGCACAGCTTATGGAGCTATTTGAATGAGCCGAAGAATATTGAGCCCATGTCTATGCGGATTTGATTAATAAACCAGAATCAAACACACAATTACAAATGATGCAAAAACGAATCATTAGAAAAACAAATTAACCGAAATGTTGGTGTCGAATAGTCCGATCACAGGAAATACATCATTTTCATAATTAAGACGAGTCGTTTCCCCCCATAAATGCAGCGTAGGCGAAAACTCAATGTAAATACGCATGAATTTCGCTGGTTCAATCGCCAGTCCTGCGCCTACTAGTAAAGTCATTCCTGCAACACTATCCGACTGAAAACTATTTCCAGATTCGCTGAGGATAGGATTATTATATTTCCAAAGCAAATAAGAAGCGGCGGCACCCCATGACAAATACGGCCTTAGCCTAGTATGTTCTTCAAACCATAAATGTTTCGCTTTAACACCGAAGGATAATACACTCAGATTATTACTGACAGATTGATAAAGTGTAGATTCCGCATTCACTGCAATCGAAGCATATCCAAGATACAAAGCCGATTGCCATTGTTTACGCTCGTCAAACCCGACGGAGATATAATAGCTATTATGCGATGAATACTTGTCTCGGCTAATAAAACCATGACCACGCTCGAATCCAAGCGCTGCAATACTGTCACCACCAAGCAAGGGCTCGCTATCTTCATCCTCAGCGTTTGTAGAGGAAACAACAGAACCAGTGTCAGTGTTCATGTCACTGGCTTCGACATCATCATTGGCTTGAGTGACTGAGTCTTGTGATTCAATGGCGCGAGGTCCCTCATAATCATTCGCCGCTTTTCCCATGACTTCACTCAGTTTGTGACGCGGGCGCTCAGACACCGTTGTACATGCTGACAGCATGACTAGTATGAAAAATACAGCTAAAACCCAGGCCAACTTATCCATTATATTTTCCCTGTTGCTTACTTTGTTTAGGTTGATACAGAAATATTGCGGTTTGCCCCCCAAGATCTTAAGAATGTTTTATTACAGGTTTTCAATGAGTATCTAATCACTATTACTAGCTAGCATTTGCCTATGCATCGCTGCGTTAACTCAGAACATCTTATGAAGCTCAGCTTAATCGTTTGGCTCACCATTCACCTGAGTGCTAGAACCGGAGTCGATGGAAAAACGGCTCATATTTTTATGCCATAATAATATCAAAAGTTGCAAAAGAATTTTGTTTCAAATAGGAATGACCAATGTTCTACAATTGCTTATTTTTTTATGGATGGATAATCATCAATTTAAACCCGTTAAACAATATTTGCCGAGTTCTACTGGTTTATTTTTTTGTTTTTAGCCTCTGTGCTTGTGCAATTTCCCCCATAAAAAGCAATCACGCTACGGATTTACCACTATCAGATGCTAAAATGCTTCAACATATTAAACAGGTGTCTGACAAGCTACGAAGCAAAACCAATAATCAAGTGAGTCCACAGCAAATGCTGGATTATTTTCTTGGAACAAATTTTATTCGTTACGGCGATCGAGACCAAAATATTCGCAACTATCCGTTTTTTTATGACTATGAGGGGGCCATGGCAAATTTATGGAATCGTCAACAATCTTGGCAATGTAAAACCGACAATAGTTTCGACAATGTAAATCAATGCATAATGTTTTTTTGCAAACCGGTTTTACGCGAGTTACAATCCATGGGACGCAGTGAGAATGAAATAAAGCAAAGTTTTTATGATTTGACTGATAAAATTTTGAATCTCGCTCATCCTATATCTTCACATTAATATTTAATGAACTAAATTGATAAAACCTAACGATGAAAACTCCTGAGGACAAACTGGATCGCGTGGTTGCTGAAGCGCGAGTCGCACGAGAAAAACGCGAACAAGGCTATCGCCAACAAGCTTTAAACATGTACCCACACGTTTGTGGCCGTTGCGCACGGATTTTTGATCGCAAAAACTTGCACGAATTAACCGTGCACCATCGTGACCATAATCATGACAATAATCCCAGCGATGGCAGTAATTGGGAATTATTATGTATTTACTGTCATGACAACGAACATCAGCGTTTAACCGAGGCCCAGAATAGCCCTCAAACAGCAAATGAAAAATCCTCATCCACTGCCACTTTTAATCCTTTTGCAAAACTTGATGATATGCTTAAGAGAAAAAAATAGAAACGGTCTGACTTCTTAGTGGAGCAGCTGTATTTCAAACAAAAGTTAGGCACAACCACTTCACAAATCATCAGCGACATCTATTTTGCCCTAATATCCGCAGCTAATGGTTTAATTCATTGCTCAAAGCCAAAAACATAGTCCCAACAATTTTATTCACATTCAAAGAAATCAATAGGAACTCGCCACTACCTAGATTAAAATAGCAAAATCGACAGCTGTAACTTAAGGCAATCAAAATCCATTACTAACACATGTTTTAATTGTGAGATGAGTCCCTATGTCCAAGCTAAATCCACGTAACCCGATTGAAGAGCTAGCAGGCGAGCTATCCAATGCTTATGCCTCCACCGCAGAAGCTGTACTTGCTGAACAAAAAAGTTCCTTACACGGACTGTCGCCAAGCGAGGCGGCATCGCGTCTTGAGCAAATGGGTCGAAACAGTTTGCCTCAAGCCAAAACACCTGGACTTGGGTTTATTTTTGCCCGTCAATTCGCTAGCCCTTTAATTTATGTTCTGCTTGCAGCCGCCGTATTATCTATAGTCATAAAAGAATGGTCAGATGCAGGATTTATTGCATTGGTACTGTGCATAAATGCCATTATCGGCACTATTCAAGAGCATTCCGCGCAACGCGCCGCTGCAGCGCTGCAACAGTTAATCAGTGCGCGTTGCAAAGTTCTTCGCGAAGGTGATACCTATGAAATAAACGCCGATGAACTCGTGCCCGGCGATATTGTGTTATTAGAATCTGGGGATAAAGTGCCCGCCGATTTACGTCTTCTTAGCTCACATGATTTAGAATTGGATGAGTCTCTGTTGACGGGTGAATCATTACCCGTAAGCAAGGATAGTAATCGTGTCTTGTCCGCCGAGGTTTCACTAGGTGATCAGGTAAATATGCTTTTTACTGGCACCTTGGTGAGCCGCGGACGTGCGCGGGCAATTGTTGTCGGCACTGCCCGCAATACTGTGCTTGGTCGAATCGCGGTTGATGTGTTATTCAAGCCACAACCGCCAGCACCACTGCAAGTGCGAATGACACAATTTACTCATCGCATTGCTATTTTGGTGGCGATCGCAGTTTTAATTATGTTTGCCGTTGCCGTTATTCAAGGTACACCTCTTAGTGAAGTATTCATGCTTGCAGTTGCACTTGCGGTGTCGGTCATACCAGAAGGTTTGCCCGTAGCACTAACCGTCACGCTTGCTATCGGTATGCGTAGAATGTCTAAACGTAATGTGATTGTGCGTCGCTTATTAGCCGTGGAAGCCTTAGGTTCTTGTACCTGTATTGCAACCGATAAGACCGGCACACTAACCGTAAATCAATTGACTGCCACCAGTATTGCATTTCCCAATCAAGCAGTATGGGAAGTCACAGGTGAAGGCGTAGTGCCTGAGGGTGTTTTTCTTACCTCGCGTGGTTCACCGGCAGAAAACGAAATTGTCTTATTGGAAAGACTTTGCCAAGCCGCAGTACTAACTAATGAAGGTTTTCTCGGCCATAGTGATTCGACTTGGGTACAACGTGGAGACGCGGTAGACGTTGCATTTTTAGTGATGGCGCACAAGGCGGGTATCGTTAAAGAAGAAATGTTTAACACCTTCCCTGAAGTAGCGGTTATTCCTTATGAATCGGAACGCCAATTTTCTGCAAGTCTAAATCAAGTTCGTCAGGGACAACATGGCTTTGTCAAAGGTGCCGCAGAAAAACTATTACCGATGTGTTCAACAATGGCAATGCTGGATCACGACGCACCCATAGACCGAGATGCCATTGACCAACAAGTGCATGCCTTGGCAAGTGGCGGATATCGAGTGATGGCATTGGCTGCTGGTGAAATTAAATTAACACCAGACGAAGTGTTCTCCGAAGAACATTTGCATGGACTGACCTTAATTGGCCTGGTTGGAATCATCGATCCTTTGCGTCCGGAAGTAAAAGCTGCGATTGCTGCATGTCGACATGCAGGCATTGAAGTGGCCATGATCACAGGCGATCACCCGGCAACCGCACAGGCAATCGCACGCGATTTACAAATCAGTGATGAAGACGCGCCTCTCGTGACTGGTGCAGAGCTTAAGTCTGCCATTGAGGATAATCGTATTGACGAACTCACGCGCCATGCACGCATTTATGCTCGTGTCGGTCCACATCAAAAACTTGATATTGTGCAATCACTGCAACGCAATGGACATTTTGTCGCGGTCAGTGGCGATGGTGCTAACGATGCCCCCGCCTTACGGGTGGCTCAAGTGGGTGTCGCCATGGGAGAAAAAGGCACCGATGTCGCTAGAGAAACTGCCGACTTAATTATTACCGATGACAATTTCGCATCGATTGTCGCTGGAATTGAGGAAGGGCGTATTGCCTATGCTAATGTGCGTAAAGTTATTTTCCTGCTCATCTCCACGGGCGCTGCCGAATTGGTTTTATTTTCGCTAGCACTTTTGAGTGGTCTCCCCCTGCCCCTGGTCGCCGTACAACTGCTGTGGCTAAACCTCGTGACCAACGGCATTCAAGATGTTGCGCTAGCTTTTGAGCCCGGCGAAGGCGATGAATTAAAACGTCCACCACGATCACCACGCGAAGCAATATTTAATCGTTTAATGATTGAACGAGTTGTTATCTCAGCAATATCGATTGGCATAGTCGCTTTTCTAGTGTTTCAATGGTTGCTTGATCAGGGGTATAGTTTAGAAGAAGCTCGCAACGGAACCTTATTACTCATGGTATTGTTTGAAAACATTCATGTGTTTAATTGCCGTTCGGAAACACGTTCTGTGTTTCGACATAATCCCTTGCGCAATCGCATACTTTTAATGGGAACGCTTGCGGCACAATTAATACATATTGGTGCCATGTACACGCCCTGGTTAAGTGATGTCTTGCAAATACAACCGGTGACATCTACCATGTGGCTTGAGCTTTTAGGCTTAGCATTTTCAATTTTAATCGTGATGGAGCTACACAAGTTTATTCGGCGACGCTTTGAATAACTGATTGTATTGAGCCATCCTCACACATATCAGCCTTTGCTTAGCTGCAATAACTCAATTCGGTTGAATTGAACTATGCAAATAAATAACATTACTCAACTTTTATTCAAACGCAAACCTTGCCTATAACTGCCCATCATTTGTGTTCAAATTGAAAGATTTTCAGAGTAATTATTAGACCTTTATCGTGAAAAACCTAACAACGCTAGCTCATCAAAGTAAAATTATGATCTTAGCCAAATAACATTGACTTGCGAGTCTACTCAATTTCGTATTGACAGGATCAAGCTTCGGCGTTAGGTTTATAAGGCATACATGAGGCTAAAACAAGACAATGGAACGAGAAATGAGAAGCCTTTTTTGCTTTCTTTTGACTATACTGGGTTTTGCAACATCAAATGCAAGTACATTGGATGAGCAACTGCAGCAAATTATTTCCAAAAATAATTTTCCAGGATTTCACTATACGGTGCTAGATCGCTCCGGTATCAATTTTCAATTTAACCATGGGTATCAAGATATTGCAGGAAAAAGTCCTGTGACAGCAGACACTATGTTTATGTTGAATTCAAGCACAAAAGTGTTTACCGCTGCGGCTATTCTCCAATTGGTAAAAATGGGTAAAGTCAATTTGGATTCACCTTTGACCGCATATTTCAAGCACCACCCGTATGGCACGAAAATTAGTATTCGTCATTTGTTAAATCAAACCTCTGGAATAGCAAACCCATTACCACTTAAATGGCTGCACCTCAAAAACGAGCATGCCACCTACAATGAAAACCAAACGCTTCAACATATATTGAACGAACACTCCGAGTTAAAATTTCCGCCTGGGAAAAAATATATGTATTCCAATATTTCGTATTGGTTACTTGGCAAAGTTATCGAAAATGTCTCCGGGATTTCTTATTGCCAATATCTTCAAGAATTTGTATTTAAACCACTGATGATCAATAGAGATGAGTTAAGCTGTGATATGCCCGACGAAACACATTTTGCGAAAGGTTATCAGGAGAAATATACTTTTCTCACCACTTTCTTTTATTTGGCAGGTGCCTCGCCTTTTTTTGCTGAACCGGAAGGAATTTTTTCAAGTTTCAAACCCGTATATCACAATGGACCTGCTTATGGTGGTTTATATGGTAGTGGACATGGTGTCGCAAAGTTTCTTAATGACTTACTTGCTACAAGACCGCAAGTTTTTGATAAACAAATACGCCATCTTTTTTTTGAAGAACAAGTAAACCATTCCGGTAAGCCTATTGCAATGACATTAGGCTGGAGAACCGGGGAATTGAATGGCATAAAATTTTACGAGAAACCAGGCGGTGGGCCGGGAAGCCATTGCAATATACGCATATATCCTCAAAAAAATATTGCCACGGTTTATTTCGTGAATAATACGGCTATTCAGGAAAAGTCTATTTCAGCATTATCAAACAAAATGGATTGGCTGTATTTTCAATCAAGAGCGACACATGAATAAACGAATTATTTTTGCACTACTTAGCTTGCCGCTAGCATCATTGCTTGCCATTATAGCATTAGCCTTAAGAGGGCAAACCGGTGAGATCATTCCCATAGGCGACCAAAATGCCTGGGCACAAAATGTAATTCAACCCATTTATCTCATCGCACAACGCCTTTATATCATCAGTTATGTGCTGCCGCTTTTTGGACTATGGGCAATGTACGCCTGTCTCGCCCAACAGCGCTCCACTGAGATACCTGCTTTTTGGGGATTTATATTTGCCTTGGTTGGAACAGGTTTGGCGCTTCCTACACTCGGCGCTTTGACATATGCTGGACCTGGGTTTGCGCAACTATTCTTGCAAGGCGCAGTGGAAGCACCGACCTATCTACTCACTATTGCCATGCAAGATTCCATGCTACTCGGTATTCCTGCGGCGATTTTTTACAGTGTTGCTTATATATTTTTTGCTCTCGCAATTTATAAATCAGAGAAATTTCCAAATACACTTGCACTGCTGCTATTGCCGCATGGCGCCCTATTAAGCTTCGGTTTTGCATTCTTACCACTGGTATATCTATCGTGGGTTGTTTTATTGATTGCCGGTATCGTGTTTATTCGCTACGCCCGTTTGAAATAAACTGGGGTCAGAGAACAATTGTTGCTAATATTAGCCGGGTCGAATATTAGCAACAATTGTTCTCTGACCCCGATTTTTTATAGTTTGAAATACTTCATGGTTGTTACTAACGTTTCTGCTTGACCGGACATTTGTTCGGCCGTCGCTGCCAGTTCTTCTGAAGAAGCGGCGTTTTGCTGGGACACTCTATCCAACTGATTAACAGCGGAGTTCATTTGAGTGACTCCCGACGATTGCTCTTCGGATGCGGCAGATATTTCTTTCACTAAGTCTGCTGTTCTTTTAATATCAGGCACAATTTCATTTATCAAATTACCCGCTTGTTGAGCCACGGTTACACTCTTGTTGGCGGTTTCTGTTATTTCCTGAGCGGCGGTTTGACTGCGCTCAGCCAGTTTACGCACTTCGTCGGCGACAACCGCGAAGCCCTTACCATGCTCACCCGCGCGAGCAGCTTCAATAGCGGCATTAAGCGCTAATAAATTTGTTTTGTATGCGATATCCTCGATCATACTAATACGTTCGGCAATTTCGGACATTGCTTTTACCGTGTTACCGACCGCATCGCCACCCATTTCTGCTTTACCAGAAACATTTTCTGCAATATCGTCGGTTATTCTCGCATTCTCTGTGTTCTGATTAATCGTAGCGGACATTTGTTCCAATGATGCACTCGTCTCCTCGACACTAGCGGCCTGTTCAGTAGTAGCCTGACTTAAGGTCTGAGCAGTCGAACTAATCTCGGCGGAGGCGCTGGAAATATTCACTGTCGCGCTATTAATCTCACCGACTACACGACGCAATTGAGCAACCATTCCACTCACACTCAGGGAGACTTGCGAAATCTCGTCACGACCAGAAGCGTCTATGTTTGCAGTCATATCGCCTTGCGCGACACTTTCTGCCACTTCAACTAATTTTCCTAAAGGTTTTACAATACTGCTGGTAATAAAAAAGGATAAAAGAAACGCTATAACTATCGTAACTAACAAAACAACAATAATGGTAGCTATGACTGTTTGTGCAACACCGTCAAACTTTTCATCAGCCTCATCACTTTCGGCAGTCATAGATGTGTCCACATACTGCAAGGCTTCGAGCACGACATCACGGATCTCATCTAATTGTCCGTCAATCAGCCGAATTTGGCGCATATTTTTATCAACACCATCGGCAACGAGTGGTAATAATTCATGCTCAAATTTCCCCAGATACTTATCCAGTGTTTCAGAAAAAACTCCGGATTGGCGTAACTCTTCTGCCGTATCCGACATCGACTTTATTTGATTTTTATTTTCAATTGCTTTTTGCTTTATTTCAGCCAAATCTCTGCGTGTTTCATCCAAGTCGCGATTAATGATTGAGTCACCAATAACTGCATAAATGCTCTCCACCCAGCGGCTAATGTCCTTGACTGCCATGGCATCTTTTGCACGCCCAGCACCTTCATCTTGCAAATCGGCTAGCGATTGTGTCTGGATAATTTGAAAAGCACCAAGCCCGGCAAAGAAAAGAATAACGGCAAAAAATGCACCATATAATCGATGACCAATTCGAAATTTAGATAACATACTCAAACTCCATCAGCATTCTTATGTATGGCGGTCATTTTTATTGTGACCATCATGTGTAAAAATTCGTTTAGTTGAGGTTGTACAAAATATTTAAAGAAGAACCAGAGAGGATTTCTTTTTGTATAAATTTGTAATACCTTAAATCACAATTTATCACCAAAAATAATATTCAATTCCTTAAAGCTTCAACAATTATTTATTTTTTATAAAAAGATATAAACCAACTGCGAAACTGACAGCGCCGCCAATATAAAACATCATCACTCGATCCGTTGGTGATCCTGTTAACGCTGAAGATAAATGAGAGGTGACTGAGTCGGAAGCCATATAGGCCCATATAGCCAAGCCAATCCCAATAACCATGAGTATAATACTCAGAATTTTAGAGGATGAATGTGCCATTGCTATATTCCTATTAATATTCCTGCTCAAACATTACTAACGTCAGCAATCGAATTTTCTAAACCTCGGTTTACCCGTCTTATACTATTAAATAACAGATAGCACATTATCTTCGCGTTAATAATAAAACTGAGTTTTAAAAATAACTGGGGGAGGTTTACTCTGACCCCGATTTAAGTTTTTCAAAGCAACAGTCCGACCATAGCGCCTGTCATCATGGTTGCGAGTGTACCAGCGATAATTGACTTCATACCGAGCTGCACAATCTCACTTCGCCGTTCAGGAACCAAGGTGCTAAGCCCACCGATCATAATGCCAAGACTGCCAAAATTTGCAAAACCGCATAACGCATAAATCATAATTATTTTACTTCGCTCGCTTAGTGCATTGGCTTCGAGTTGAGTGAGTTGCAGGTAGGCGATAAATTCATTGAGCACGGTTTTCACACCCATTAATGCACCGGCGGTGTTGGCTTCGGACCAGGGGATACCCATGAGCCACACAATAGGCGCCATCATATAACCAAGCAAGGCTTGCAAAGTTACGGATTGCCCGTTTATGTTTGGCAACAATCCAAGCATCATGTTGAGCAAACTCACTAATGCCACGAGCACAATTAACATGGCAATAATATTAAGTAATAATTTCACACCATGCAAAGTACCGCGAGTAATCGCATCCATGGCACTATCGGCTTGGATGGGTATGTCAACGATTACTGCATCATTATTCGTCGGCGGCACCATGACCAAGGCTAACATCAACGCCGCAGGTGCACTAATAATCGATGCTGTGAGAATATGCCCCATGGCTTCGGCGTTAATACTGGAAAGAATACTTGCATACAAAACCATCATCGTGCCGGCAATAGTGGCCATACCGGTAGTCATTAATGCAAATATCTCAGCGCGACTCATCTTGGCAAGATAAGGACGAATGATTAATGGTGCTTCGGTCATGCCAACAAATATGTTACTTGCCACACCCAGGCCTAGTGCTCCACCAACACCCATTATTTTTTGCAAAACCCAAGCAAAGCCTTTCACCACCCATGGCAGTATCCGCCAGTAAAACAATAAAGCAGAAAGCGCACTGATAATTAGAATCAAAGGCAATGCACGAAACGCCAAAATAAAACTCGCTCCAGGGTCACCACTTTCAAATGGCAACGGACCTCCCCCTAAATAACCAAATACAAATGATGTTCCGGCTGTAGTGGCTTTTTCCAAAGATAATAATAATTGATTGAGTAAGAGAAAAAATTCTTTAAACAAGGGTAGTTTTAATAAAGCCACAGCAAAAAATAACTGCAACCCCAGGCCTGCAATGACTACCCGCTTGGGAAAGGCTTCACGTTTTTCGCTGAGCAGCCAGGCCATGCCGACAAAAACACTGATGCCAAGCAAACTTTGAATAAAATACATGGATCGAACTCCGGTCATACATCGATTGGAAAATTATAGCGGATTATGAGTAGTTTGCAGTGAGATTGGTTGTCGAAGAATACGAGTGTGGAAAAAACAATTTGAAATTGAATAAGTATTTTCGCTGAAGGATAGACAAACAAACTCACATAGCTTTTTCCAAGCCATCCAAAATCAGGTCAAGTCCATTTTCAAATTCTTGATCCACATTATATTGCGACGGATTCGTAAGCAGGTCCCGCATAGCTTCCAATACATAGGGATAATTTTCTAACGACGTTTCTAGCATTGCAGATTGGGCAATATTGACTAAACCTTCTGTTGTTTTGAACGGGCGGGTTCGTTCTTTTTGCACAAAACCATAAATATAACTATCAATCAAAGAGGAAATTTGAATTGCTTTCGCCGGAGAAAATCCGGCTAGACGTAAACATTGCAAAACGCGATTAGCATATTTTACTTGCGCCATTCCTTGATTCAATTCGGTGCCCATTAAATCAATTGCCCAGCGGTAATTTGTAAAAACCTGTCGTGCTGATAGTGCGTGTTTCCGCATACGATTTTTCCAGGACTGCTCATCAAGTGGTATTTCGATTTCGGACAAAACTTTGTCGAGTAATCCATCCAACAATTCGTTTTTATTGGCGACATGATTGTAAAGACTCATGGTACCCACATCCATTGCTTGTGCGAGTTTACGCATGGATAGGGTTTTTATACCGTCTTGATTAATTAGCGCCATTGCAGCCAACAAAATATTTTCTTTGTTCAACTGGCCACGGTTTTTGTTGGCTTGTTCGATTGTTGCCATATGACTTTTGCTTTCTAGCGTTTGGTAATCGATTTCAGATTAGAGGCTTGACAAGATTATGGCATAGACGTACAGTGTACGCAAATAGACGTACACTGTACGTGAATAACAAAGGAGCATATACATGAAACCCATAATTCCGAATAACTTATTGAAATATAGATCTACCTTAGCAGCACTCGGGCTCTGCGCTACATTCCAGCTAATAACGGCAACTGTTTTTGCGAGTACCGCAGCCTGGGAAACAATTGAGCAGAAACAGAATCCAGGGGAGGCTTGGACCTTGTATTCGCGTCCCAAATCCGGATCGGAATTTTTAGAATTTCGTATTGAAGGCGGGATCGATGCACCACCCGCTATTGTGTTTGAGGCGGTACGAGAAAGTTTGACCAATAAAAAATACACACCTGAAAATGAACAAAGAAGCATAATTAAACAAACCCAAGACCAGCTCACTCTGCATATTCATATCAATTTACCTGGCCCTTTGTCGGATCGCACAATGATCTTACAGTACGATTTTACACAAGATGAAAACGGAGTTTATGCTGTCAAATGGCAGCAACACCATGCCAAGCCTTCATCAAAGTCACAAGACACTATTGAAATGCTAAACGCCTCTGGGGAATGGACACTAGAAAAAACACTTTCGGGAAAGACCTTTGTAAGTGTTGTGGGCCATGGGGACCTTGGTGGAAGCATTCCTGCGTGGTTGATTAACTCACTTTCAGGCCAATCCTTTGTTAAAGGCTTACAACAAATTCGTCAAATTGCAGTGCAAATAAAAGCGAGGGATCAGAAAAATAGGCAGGCTGAAAACGATCAGCTATCGCATTTTTTACCAGTTATCAAATAGGTCTTGTTGAAAAATCACATTAGAAATTTGGAGGCAGTATGAATTCAGTCGATAGTCGAGCGCGCATGGTTGGCATTTTTTTCTTGGTAGCGATTGTGTCAGGTATTCTTGGCGCTGTTATTTCAACGCCCTTATTGGGCGAAAATTTGCAATTAAATACGCTGGCGGAAAATAGTCTTCGACTCAGCATCGCCGCGTTTTGTCAATTACTCATGGCAATCAGCGTCGCCGCAATCGCTATTGGTTTTTATCCCGTGCTGCGCAAACACTCAGAAGCGTTGGCCTTAACCGCAGTGGTTTTGCGCGGATTTGAAGGATTGCTATTTATCGTGTGCGCATACAAATTAATGACGGTGAGCTCCTTGAGTCTGCAATCAGTTAACGAGGCTACAGCAACAGCTAGTCAATACGAATTGCTAGTGCGTGCAATTTTACTGGAGCGAGACTGGATCGCTTTTGTTTTCGCTGCAATCGCATTTTGTCTCGGTGCTTTAATGTATTACTTAGTTTTGTATCGCAGCAAACTCGTGCCTCGATGGCTTGCCTTGTGGGGTGGTGTTGCTATCCTATTGCATTTATTGGGTGCGTTCATGGTGTTCTTTGGTGCCGACGCATTTTCCGCCACTATTGTTTTGCTTGCACTGCCGATTTTGCTCAACGAACTTACACTTGGTTTATGGTTGATGATTAAAGGCTTTAGCACGTCAACATCCATCAATGCATATGCGCTCTAATTAGCTGCGGCAATAAAGATGAATAAATAATCCAGTATGAAGTTTTATTTTTAAAAGTTAATCGATGAAGTAAGGAGTTTTTATGAAAAAAATCACGAGTTGTGCGTTGTTATACTGCATTCTTAGCTTTGGTTTTTCTCCAAACCTGAGTGCCAATGAGCGCAGTTCAGTCGATAGTATTTATTTTTTAGGCTATGGCGGTTTATTAACAATCGGCTATCAACGCTTATTGCACAATCGCATCGGTGTGAATATTCAAGTGGCGTCGATTGCGCTGCTGCATAAGGACTTACGCGATGCCTTTGTCATTCCTGCGGTCGTGAGCTTTTATCCTCTCGGTGATGAGCATCGCTGGTTCATCGATATTGGCCGAAACTATATAAGCAAAGGCAAAAGCAATCCCTTGTTCGATTTTTTTGATGGCCCCAATCGACCCTATATTATTGGCACAGGATACAACTTTCATCCCAAGCATGGCGGTCGTTTTATAAAAGCCGGATTGGGGCTATTCATTTACCAACCGGCCTCGACACCGCAAACATATAAAACCGGAGTGATTGGTGCGCTGGCCTATGGCAAGTCTTTCTAGTAATTTTTTATGAGTATTGAATGTGGATCGATGATTATGAAGAAATGAAAAAATACAGCCTTGGCGTTTGTTTCTTGTAAAATCTGCACTGCATGCCACAATAGAAGAGACAAGGTCCACTTGTCGCCGCAATTATTGGCCCTGAGCATGACAAAAACAACAAAACATATTATTGATATTCTGATCGTAGCTGACGTTTCACTGCTGGCGTTTTTGATTGAGGGATACGCCATTACTCAAGAATGGGTGACCATAGGCGAAGAAGCCCGTGGTGCATCGGCGGTGATCATCGCTGCACTAGTTGCCGTCGGCTTGGTTTTCGCACGCGGCGGTAGTTTCGCAGATTTGGGATTCAAACGTCCCAAGCGTTGGTCAAAATTATTTATCCAGGTGTTTATTATTCTGATTATTTTTCTTGCCGCACAAACTTTAGTTCCACTGCTTGTTTCATTGTTCCTTACCCTGCCGCCACCGGACTGGTCTCGCTACGATTCAATCAATGGCAATCTGAGTGCAGCCATTGTTCTTGCGCTACTGCTACCTTTAGTCGCCGCACTTCCTGAAGAAATTATTTATCGCGGTTTTCTCATGGGGCGACTTAGCGATATATTTGCACGAAGCTTTGCCGGTAGTTCAATGACAGTGCTGATATCAGCGTTTGCCTTTGCTGCCGTGCATTTTACCTGGGGAATTGGCGGTGTGGTGTTTGGATTCATCATGGGCGTTATTTGGGGCACGGCCTACATTTTATGTGGACGCAACCTATGGGTGGTGATCTTTGCCCACTCCGGCGGACATATTCTTTTTGTCATCTACCTCTATCTAGGTTTGGCAAAATAAAAAAACTGGGGTCAGAGAACAATTGTTGCTAATATTCGAGCGGGTTAATATTAGCAACAATTGTTCTCTGACCCCGATTGATTATTTTTCTGTTACTTCTTCCAGCGCATCTTCGATTTTGCCTGGCGCACACATGATGCTAAAAAAGGTAGCGCCGGTTTCGCTTTGCATCATGGGCAGATGCGGCCAACTAATGGCGATTCGAAATCGTGCGAACAATGCTTCAACTTCGTTGCCATAGACCAGCATTTCATAAGGCAAGTGAGCGGTATGTCGAGGATTACTTCTGTCAATGCGCGACATGATGTAGTTATCACCACTGCAATTATCAGCACCCAAAGCAACACCAAACAAAGTCATTTCGCGGCCTTTATTGTCTTTACCCAATGCCAAGCGATACACTTGACTTGCGCCGCCTTTGTTCATTTTTAAATTTTTCTCAATCGTATTAACCGCAGTTTCATGACTAGCAAATTCCTGTAATTCACTCGGATCATCAAAATACTCCATCATCATGGTGTAGTGATATTCACGCAAATCCTCGGCAGTTAGATTTTTATCACCGGAGCCAAACGTTTTAATAAAACCGAGAGTGGATTTTAATTTGGTAAATACATTTTCATTGTCACTACTGAGCCGATAAGCATTCGACCAATACACCGGATGCGTATAAGCCACTTGAATTTTTCCATCCACTTGAGTCAGCGAAACACGCATCACCGCTGCATAACCCCCACGAGGACTTTTTAAACTATTGGCTTTGAGTTCATCATTTGTAAAGGCAATCACTTCTGCATCTTTATAAGGACGATATGCACCGATGACATCAAACTGCGCTGCCGCAAGTTTTTGTTTCACCTCCGCAACCGTCGCCGCAAGCTCCCCATTGTTCTCACTCGCCAATACAAACGGCTGCAAACGCTCAGCGGCACTCACAAAACTACTCACACCCACGAAAACAAAACTGCTAATAAACAAAATCAAAACCCGTCTCATACGACACCTCGTCCACTTGAATAAAATATAGAATGGCTATGCAATACTGCTGTTACTGATTGGTATAGTATAGATTAGTTCTGGCGTGCCATCATTCCGTATCATAGGTAGAATGTAATGAAAACAGGTCGGGGCGGCAAAAACCCCAACCCATTTCGTTCACCTACTTGTTACATACTCTTGCTCATACTTTTCTAATAAGTCATCTGATCCTTTAGCGAGCACCCGTCCTTTGAGGTAATAAAGTGCCTTGTGTCCACTTTTGTCTTTTAGGACTGGATTGGCACCATGCTTAATTAAGGAAGTGACTATGACCGAGTCACTCGAATCTGAAGCATCAATAAGTGCTGTGCGTCCTTCGCTGTCTTGATGATCAATATCAATACCTTTTGACAACAAATAGTCAACAATCGATGCACCTTGCATTACTTTGTCAGAAATGATGCTGCTACCAGAAACATAAAACAATGCGGTTTGATTTAATTTATTTACATGATTCACATCAATGCCTTTCGATATGAGCAACTTGACCATATTCAAATCATCAGACTTGCTAGCCATTAGCAATGGCGTCAAACCATCATTGTCACCCAGGCTCACCGACGCGCCCATGTCCAAAAGGAACGTAACCATTTCAGATCTTTTATGCTCAATCGCGAGCAATAGCGCAGTTCTGCCAGAATTCGATTGATGATCGATTTTTGAACCCAGTCGTATTTGTTGTTTTGCAATTTCTAAATAGCCATGTTTGGCAGACAACATCAAGGCACTCACACCGTCATCAGCATTGGGCGGATTTATATTTGCACCTTTACTCTGGAGTAAATCAACGACAGGTTTATCGCCATAGGCAAGCGCCCACATGATTGGAGACAATTGATCCTTACTTGCTAATTCGATATCCGCGCCAGCATCGACTAGAGATTTAATTGTCGCATAATTTCCCCGAATGATACTTTTAATCAGTGCGGTGTGACCTTGCTCTTCTTGGGCATTGATATCAGGATTGTACTTCAGCAAAATCTCAAGCGCGTCATGCCTCATATAAAAAACTGCGAAATGCAACGGAGTCCAGTCCACCCATTCTTGTTTTAGCTTCCTGCTGGGATCGGCCCC
>JAOUJM010000337.1 GCA_029883265.1 Gammaproteobacteria bacterium | reverse complement strand
CTTCGGCATAATTTATGTCTTTTTTCCCGGGATGCAACACGAAAGCAACACCTTGATTGGTAATACTCCCAAGATTTAATTTAAAAAGCTCTTGTATGGGTTTAATTTCGGTTATGCGTGTGCGACCGGATTGCTCTGTGGCTGAAATTGAAACACCTTGCCAATGATTCCGACGCTTCTGTAAACGTTGTGGGTCGATTTTAACATTGCAAAATTGAGTGACTAGCGGGACGATTTCGTTCACCCCTAGCTCTACAGATTTTTGAATTGCATAATCCATGCGGTCGCCTTTTGATAGGCTGAGGAATAATCGGGTGAACAACGGCGATTCACGATCTACATCTTGATAATTAATAATTTCTGCGATCGCGGTCTTTTTTGTGACGTCTTTAAGTTTGGCCTGATATTCACCACCTCGACCATTGAAAACGATAAAGAAATCGTTCGGTTTAAGTTTTAAAACCGTTATTAGGTGTTGTTTGAGGTGGTTATCAAGTTCAATAGTGCCGCCAATTTTTAATTCAACGGGACTATAAACACGGGTCATTCGCATGGCTAGAGCGCCGAGAAAATTAGCGTTTCATGGCGTCAAAAAACTCATCATTGGTTTTTGTGTCTTTCAAACGATCCAGCAAGAATTCCATAGCACCTATTTCTTCCATGGGGTGGAGCAATTTGCGAAGAATCCACATTTTTTGCAGTTCATCTGGTGAGGTTAGTAATTCTTCACGCCGGGTGCCGGAGCGGTTGATGTTAATGGCCGGATAAATTCGTTTTTCTGCAATTTTGCGGTCTAGGTGCAGCTCCATATTACCTGTACCTTTGAATTCCTCAAAAATGACATCGTCCATGCGAGAGCCGGTATCAACCAAGGCGGTAGCTAAAATCGTTAAGCTGCCTCCTTCCTCGACATTTCGTGCGGCCCCAAAAAATCGCTTCGGGCGTTGTAAAGCATTGGCATCAACCCCACCGGTCAATACTTTTCCAGATGATGGAATGACGGTGTTGTAGGCGCGTGCTAAACGAGTGATCGAGTCGAGTAATATCACTACGTCTTGTTTGTGTTCGACCAATCGTTTGGCTTTTTCAATAACCATTTCTGCAACTTGCACATGCCGTGAGGCAGGTTCATCGAATGTGCTCGAAACGACTTCGCCGCGAACTGAACGCGCCATTTCTGTAACCTCTTCTGGACGCTCATCGATCAGTAAAACAATAAGTGCGCACTCTGGGTGATTGGTGGTGATCGAATGTGCAATATTTTGCAACATCATGGTTTTACCAGCTTTTGGTGGTGAAACCACAAGGCCACGTTGGCCTTTACCGATGGGTGAGACCAGATCAATTATTCGTGCCGTTAAGTCTTCCGTCGAGCCATTTCCTACGCCCATTTTCAAGCGGCTTTTTGCGAATAAAGGGGTTAAGTTTTCAAATAAAACTTTTCCTTTAGCGTTTTCGGGTGGCTCAAAATTGATTTCGCTAACTTTTAATAATGCAAAATAGCGTTCGCCATCTTTTGGTGGACGAATTTTCCCAGAGACGGTATCACCGGTACGCAGGCTAAATCGCCTAATTTGACTAGGTGAAACATAAATATCGTCGGGGCCGGCTAAATAGGAACTGTCGGCTGAGCGTAAGAAGCCGAAACCATCCTGTAGGATTTCGAGTACGCCGTCACCATAAATGTCTTCACCTTTTTTTGCATGTCCTTTAAGGATCGTGAAGATGACGTCTTGCTTGCGCGCTCGGGCCATGCCCTCGAGGCCCATTTCTTGAGCAGTACGGATTAATTCTTGTACGGGTCTTTTCTTTAACTCTGTTAAATTCATGATGCTATTTCACATGTGGATTGAAATTGAATGATTAGTTTGAAGTTTCGCTAGAAACCTAGCTTGAGACTCTACTAAAACTTACGGATGGTCTTGCTGAACAAGCCGTTTGTTATATGTGCTGTTAAGCTACCATTTATTCGGTGCTGCGTCTAGCTGCTAGGACGCAGCACCTGAATTCTTACAAATTACTATCAATAAACGCTGTTAATTGTGACTTCGAGACGGCTCCAACTTTAGTGGCCTC
Source organism: Gammaproteobacteria bacterium (assembly GCA_029883265.1). Classification (GTDB taxonomy): domain Bacteria; phylum Pseudomonadota; class Gammaproteobacteria; order S012-40; family S012-40; genus JAOUJM01. The sequence goes on along the minus strand of JAOUJM010000337.1, from coordinate 2,358 downwards.
TACATTTCCACCTTTGAAAAGCATTAGTGTAGGTATTCCGCGTATGCCATATTTTGGCGGTGTTGCCGGATTCTCGTCGATATTTAATTTGGCGACCTTGATGCGACCGCTGTATTCATTGGCTATCTCATCGAGAATAGGCGCGATCATTTTACACGGCCCACACCATTCAGCCCAATAATCGACCAAAACCGGGCTATCTCCCTTTAAAACTTCTTCTTCGAACGTATCATCGGTTAAATATACTATTTGGTCACTCACCTGAGGGTGCCTCCAATTACGTTAACTTCGGGCTTAGATTGGCGGGATTGGTTAAGATAACCAAAATTTATGCCAGTCAGTGTAAAATGGTTTGTGCAAAATCGTCTAAGTATAGGAATCATAAAGTGTTGAGGGAGTCCTGTCCTGCTGTATTTAGACAAAGATAGCTTCTATCTCAGCTGCATCCAAACATTTATTAAGTTTGCAGCCACTTTAATTTTATTTCAAGTCCCCTTTCGTCATTAATTTAATGTATTCTTCTGTTTCCATGGAACAGACACATTTAACTAACACAAAATTTTCTTCTTTAGCCATCCCAGAAGCTTTGTCTAAAGCTTTGAGTGAGCAGGGTTTTGAATTTTGCACGCCTATACAGGCGAAGGCCCTGCCCTTGACACTCAATGGCGCCAATATTATTGGCCAGGCGAGTACCGGTACAGGAAAGACGCTCGCGTTTCTAGTGACGATTGCCACGCGACTATTAGCAACTGAACGTTCAAGTAAACGTCAGCCGCGTGCCTTGGTTTTGGCGCCGACTCGTGAGCTTGCCGTGCAGATATATAACGACGCGCTGGATTTGTTGAAGCATACGGATTTGCGTTGTGTGTGTGCTTATGGTGGTACAGACTATGATAAACAGCGTAATCAGATCGAAGCCGGTGTGGATATATTGATTGGTACACCTGGACGCATTATCGATTACTTTAAGCAGCGGGTGTTCGATCTTCGCAAAATTGAAGCCGTGGTGCTTGATGAGGCAGATCGTATGTTTGATTTAGGCTTTATCAAAGATGTGCGATTTCTCCTACGGAAGGCTACTCCACCCGACCAACGTTTAAATCTGATGTTTTCTGCTACCCTATCCTATCGTGTGATCGAGCTTGCCTATGAGCAAATGGATAATCCGCAGGTAGTGAAAATTGAAAGTGATGAGGTCACGGCGGATAATATCGAGCAATCGGTTTATTATGTGTCCAATGACGAAAAAATTCCTTTATTGCTTGGTTTGATTCAGAAGTTAAAGCCCGAGCGCATGATTGTGTTTGTTAATACCAAAGCTGGCGCGGATTTGGTTTGTGGCTATTTGCTGGGGAACGATGTTCAGGCAGCCATTCTTTCCGGTGATGTGCCACAGAAAAAACGTCAGCGTTTGGTGATTCAATTTGGAATGGGGGAATTTCCGGTATTGGTGGCAACCGATGTGGCTGCGCGGGGCTTGCATATCGATAATGTGACTCATGTAGTCAATTTTGATTTGCCTCAGGATGCAGAGGACTATGTGCATCGAATTGGTCGTACAGGTCGTATCGGGCAAAAAGGCATGGCGATTAGTTTTGGCTGTGAAACATCTAGTTTTTATTTGCCTGATATTGAGGAATATATCGGTGTTACTATTCCCAAAGCATCTATGGAGCCTGGTTTGTTGGTTAAGCCAAAACCTATGCAAAGAATACGCTCCGCTAGTACTTCATCACGTCGACCAGAGCAAAAAAACAAAGCACGCAATAGTCCGCATAAGCATGGTTCGAAATCTTCATCAGAGTCTGCGGGTAAACCTCGGCGTCGACGTAAACCTAAGGACGGGTCAAAGCCGGCAGTGAATCCTTCGTCATCCAGCGGCGAATAATCAAGATTTTATCACCACCTTTGGCTTCGCTACATATCGGGCAAGTGAGATGAGCTAAAAATAATTCTTTGGGTTTGAGTTTTCGCTCACTCATTTTTAATTGCTGTAATTGCGCTGCTTTTGGTGCAGTGCCAATACCACCCTCATGTAAAAACACTGAGACATAAAACGGTGTCTCTAAAAATCGAACTTGCCGCGATGGAGACTCAGCCGCTTCTAGCAAGCGAAGAATCTGCCCGCCCCAGAGTCCTGTTCGTGTTAATACCAATCCTGGCCAACGTTCCTTGAGCTCTAAGTGTTCGATATTTTGTGCTTGCTTTTGTCGGTATAAGTCATATGAAATCGGCATGTGGAAAAAACTAGGAATGGATTGGTCATGCACGCATTGATTGGATAAATCCAAATCGAGCCCATGCCATTCAGGGACTACTTCCGGGCAGGCGCAGCTTGGCTCACTCACAATTTGTGCA
>JAOUJM010000336.1 GCA_029883265.1 Gammaproteobacteria bacterium | reverse complement strand
GTTTGGAAATGTTGCACCAGGACTTACGCCCAAATAACATCATGATCGACCGCAATGGTACTGTAAAAATTATTGATTTTGGGTCCACCAGGGTTGCAGGTCTTGTTGAAATTGATTCGCCCATCATGCACCAAGAGATTCTCGGTACCGCCCAATATAGCGCCCCCGAATATTTTGTTGGAGAGCCGGCGAGCGCCCGATCAGATCAGTTTTCGTTAGCTGTACTCATTTATCAAATGCTTAGTGGACGATTGCCCTATGGCACTCAAGTGGCCAAAGCACGTAGCAAAGCCGCGCAAAACCGCCTTCGTTATCAATCCGTACTTGATGAAGACAGTGAAATTCCCGCGTGGATAGATTCTGCACTAAAAAAAGCATTACATCCTAATCCGTATAAACGCTATGAAGATATTAGTGAATTCATTTTTGATTTACGCCATCCGAATAAAGTTTATTTAAACCAAACTCAAGCGCCACTGCTTGAGCGCAATCCTGTTGTTTTTTGGAAAAGTATTTCCGCATTATTATTAATCACCGTCATTTATTTACTCAACAAACTTTATGCTAGCTAACCCAAGGAGAATCTCATGACCCGCGAGGAAGTCACACAAGAAATCTTAAGCGCTAAGCGCAAAAAAAACCTAAAATGGTCGCAGCTCGCCGAGCTTACTGGTCAAAGTAAAGAATGGACCTGTGCGGCATTGCTTGGTCAAATGACACTGACTGAGGAACAAGCCATGGCTATTGGTGCCAGTCTACAATTATCAGCTGAAGCAGTCGAGTGTTTGCAAGTCGTGCCGTATAAAGGTTCACTGCCTACAGCGGTACCAACCGACCCATTGGTTTACCGTTTTTACGAACTAGTGAATGTTTATGGTACTACTTTCAAAGAACTCATTCATGAGGAATTTGGCGACGGCATTATGAGTGCGATTGATTTTAATATGGATATAACCCGCGAACCAAATGAAAATGGCGACCGGGTTAATATTGTCATGAGCGGAAAGTTCTTACCTTACAAAACATATTAAACATTATTAGCAACAATACCAAACAGACCACTCGTACGCTTTCGCTTGAGTGGTTTGTTTGGTTTTAGACAAGCATGCCTCCCCGCGCAAGACTTACTCAAGACCTATGCCAAAAATATCATTCGGCATTTGACTAAACGTATCATGAAAAACAGTAATAATCAGTAGCGTATAAACCACAAAAGCAAAGAGCATCCAATACTGCGCCCGACTGATTTTCTGAATATCCTGTCGATCTTTTAATTCACAAACTTCACCTGGGCAATATTGTGCTTGGTTTTTATAAACTAACGAATAAAACTTGCAACCCAAACAAATGCCGAATGCAGTTTCAAAAAAGAGAAATAGCAAACAGATCATGCAAACGACTCCGGTGATTGGACTAATACCATTAAACACCACCAGATGGAAGAATATCGTCACTGAAAGTACCACACCAATAATCCAGGCAAATTTTTTCTGTGCCGCCCCCACATACTCAGGAGTTTGCTTACGCACAACAAATCGACCAAGAATAAGCGATGGTGAAAATCGAGGACTCAACAGAACACGAATCAACATATCTGTCATGAACAGGGTTAAGGCAAACTTTAGCATTAAAAACTCAGCCTGTAATATGGCCAACATGATGGACAAAAACATAAAAACAAACAATATTCCGGCAGCAGCCCGAATTTCTCGTTCGTTTAACACGGGGATATCATAGCCTTTAACAGTCTCGCCAAATGAAAATATGGGCTTCATGATGCACTCCTGTAATCCTGCACTATTCATTATTTTGTATTAACGGCAAAATTGTAGAATGCCTCGAGTACTATTTAGTAGCTACTTAAGTACTATTTTGTTACTCGGGAATGATGTTTGTTAGAAAAATGGATATGCGGAAGGTTTTTCATAGACACACTGCCAAATCCTTAGGCGCTATTGGAACCTTTACCATATATTAACTGCCGCCATAGCCATTCCAGCGGACCAAACTTGAAATACTTTAACCAAAGCAAACTACACACAATTTGAATTGAGCAAATGGCGAATAAAATATATAGCACTTTGATGAAGGTGAACCAGGCAAACAAATACCCTGAAAACACATAAAACACTAGCAAGCATAAAACAGTTTGCATAATATAGTTAGTGAGCGTGAGTCGTCCAACTGCACTTAGCATATGAATTAAAAATGCAAACCATTTTATATTCAGTAGACAGGCAATCAAACCAATATGACCAAGACTCATGATCAAACGCCCGAGATTATAGCCGAGCAAACTTTCATCCATACTGTCTTTATAATTTAACATTGATGCGACTTGCGTGTACACCACAGGATCTCGAACCAAATAACCTAAGCCATACCCCAACAACATCATTAGAAAATAAAATAATTGGCTACGACTACCTAATAGCACTCCAGTCTTCAACAAGGCAATGCCAATAATCATCATGCCACCAACATCAAAAATGTAATCTTTATAAAGTTTTTCAGCGTGTTGATAAATAACAGTATCGATATTCCCTTGAAACCAATTCGCATACGACGGCAGTACTAAACCAGCCGTACGCGATGATGCTTGCAATGAATTTGCTTCAATTACTGCATCGCTATTACTATTCATCTGCGATGCTGGCAGATAGATTTCAACCGACTCATCCTCATCCATAGTTTGAGTGACTTCCATGGATTGATTCGCAGCCGAACTATCATCGGGTAATTGCCAGTCCCCCATCATTAAGACAATAATGCCAAGCAGAAAAAGATAACGCGGAGCCATTTTACGTATGGGAAATAGCAACATACTGATAATGCCGTAGACGAACAAAACATCATATGGCCACAACAACACATAGGCGTGAATGATGCCAAAAGCGATTAAAAGTAAGGCACGACGATAATAACGGTCTACAATCAGCAATCCTTGCGAAGCCAATTTCACTTCACTTAAAAAAATGATTGCACTTGCACCAAAGAGTATGGAAAACAAACCCCGCATGGTACCTTCGATAATATCATCCGAAAAACGACTCGATAAATAGTCGGTGAGAAAGGGCTGTATGGCTATCTGTACGTTGAATACAGAATTTATTTCGTCGGCAAATACCTGGATGTTAATCCAAAGAATTCCCAAAAGAGCGAAACCACGCAAAGCGTCCATTAATACATAACGAATATAAGGCGCTTGCGTCGCCGCTTCTGTTTGATTGGGGGAAAATGCCATTTACGCCTCGTAGGCCATTAAGCGAAATATGGCTTATACCACGAAACTCAAACATAAGTGAATGCTTTTTATTGATTAGTATAAAAGCGAAAAGCAACCCAGAGACACGCATGTGTCTCTGTAGAAGGAACAGTATATATTGAGCCCACTAAGTGCTTAGATGCAACGTTTCTCCAGCAATAAATTCAAAATCCGTTTGCGTTGCTTGATTTCATCATTAGTTAAATAAGACTCAATACCATCGGCTACGCTAACAAAACGTCCACCCGATTCTAATATCGCTAATTGCTCTTGAATTTTGCCACAAGTGGCTTTGGCAAGTTTAATATTTTTTTGCGCAAGCTCCAGTTGTTTACGCGTAATTTGTAATTGCTCATACTGTAATCGAAGAAACTCCTGATCAAACTTTTTAAGCTCAGATTGTTTTGCCTGATCCAATGGCATTGTGGCAGCATTCTCACGACTATTTACAGCCGAATCTGTATCTTCACCCAGAATCACTCCGGAGGCATTTACCAAAAGACAAAACGACCATAGACTAAGTATAACAATGATTTTATACATCGCTTTTTTCCTCTTATTTTTATTTTTTAATACGTGAATTATATCATTACTCAGACACAAGCGCCTCAAGCCAATAAAACTTTTGAAATAGTATTTTCTATAGAGGATTAGTCGAGTTTAGCAGTACAGCCACATTTTAAGAATCAGTTTAAAAATAGCTTCATTTAATTTCACTAATTAGCGCCATTATACAAACGCCGAAGCACTGGCAGAAACTCATCTAAATGTGTACCTACATTATTGCCTGAATTTGGAAAGCTGGTTAGCACCACTACCAGTTGTTTGTCCGGCATCACTGTTACAAAATTGCCGCCATGTCCCCAGGCAGTAAATGCATTCAACTCGGGAATCAGCCACCAATAAAAACCATAATCATAGTTTGCGGTTGTCGCTGAACTATTTTCAATCTGCTTAGTAACACTATCGTTGATCCAACTTGCCGATACTACTTGCACACTATTCCATTGTCCGTTTTGCAACATAAGCTGGCCGATTTTAGCTAAGTCTCGCGGTGTCAAATAAACGCCATATGCACCATAGTTGATATTATTACTATCTTTGATCCAGTCATAGTTGCTGATATTTAAAGGTTGAAATAGGCGGGTTCTAGCATAAGCCGCTAAGGATTGCCCTGATAAGCGTTGGAGTGCG
>JAOUJM010000082.1 GCA_029883265.1 Gammaproteobacteria bacterium | reverse complement strand
CTTGAAATTGAAAAGGAATATTGAGGCAACCTAAACCCCACTACGGGCTTAACAATTCTTTCGTGTTTTTAGAGGCTTATAATTCCTGGCGAAGCAAAATATGCCATTTCGGCCGCTTCCAACTTTCCCGGAAATCATCCAGATCTGCCTGAATTGCACGGCCTTGACGTTCACTACCATCCAAAAATAAGACAAAATCCAATTGTTGTTGCGAACTGCCAAAATATTGATCAAACTGTTGTGCGATTTTGTTCACTGGCAGTGCTTTGCGGCCTAAAACATCCATTAATTCAAAATGTAAACCTTGCTTCATATCACCGCCAGGTTCATAGGCCTTATAAACTAATTCAGAACACACTAAACTTGCATCGGTAAGAAAATCAAAATTAAAATCATAAGGTCGCCCGCTGTAATGAAACGCACGTTTGATGGCAATGGCTTTTTCAACTTTACTCAAACGTGGACGCAATACCACCACTGAATCTGCATTAGCCGAATGCTCCAAGCTTGTGAATGACACACCTTCACTAATCGCTTCAATTACCCGTGGCACATGATTCTGTTCGAGTGGTTTCAGACTTAAACGATACACGCCAGGATAAATTTCGGATAACCATTGATTGAAATTAGTAAAATCAGAATGTTGCTCAGTAAGCCAGGCTCTAATGGCCTCGGTATCGAAATATTCTTCGCGTTCTTGTTCACTACCTATATACAAAGCGGCGTGAGGCCAGAATCCCGGTAGACCGATATTAGATAGATACCATTCGCGTCGCTCCAGTAAAATATCACCGGGCTGTAACTGGGGTATCATGGATGTAATTTGCTGCTGACTAATGAGCGAGCGGTTCTTGCGTTTTACTTTAATGTCTCCCATCCACTCAGAGACCCCTTTTTGCACAGGAAACCACGCGGCAAATAAACCATCACGAATTATTTGGGTACTATTTTTTAAGGTGTTTATTGGCCCTTCTCCGCTTAGGCCGGCGCGCCAAACCACTTTTTTATCAGCATCGATGAATTGTTGCAATTGTTTGTTTTTCGCATCATTAGATGCTATTTCCCGAGCACTCATTACCGCGAACTTTGCACCGTGGATTAGATTTAAATAACGAAACTTGAGTTGACGGTAACTTCCACTAGGCATTCCCAGTTCTGGCACCGCCTCATTTAATACAATGTCAAAATTCGCATCGTTATTACATAAGGTGATAAACGCCATGGCATAACGGTAATTCGCAAGAAATGCTGCAAATGCTATTTTAAAATACTTGGCTTGCGCTTGTTGATAATGTTCATCCAAGTCACTGTAATAACGACCGATGGAATCGATGGCCAACACATAGTCTAAAAAACTTTCCCATGTCTGCCAGATAATTTCCCGTTGCTGGCGTGTCAGTTTACGTGCTTGCTTGAGCGGTGAACTTGGAAACAAATCTTCACGCGATTGCATAAAATTTAACGTATTATTTAAACCATTGCGTGCCTTAATCAGCGCATAGACGTCATTTTGGTATTGATTTTGAAGATAGGTGTTGGCATGACTCGTATTAATCAATAACACCCAGATTAATAGCGCCGAAAGTATAATGGGCATATGTGCAATCTCTAAAGGTTTTTTTTCTTGGTTCTCTATTGTTAATGCCTATTCAAACTTATTCATAAATCACTTGACGCATGAGTTCCACGACAGTTTGTTTTGAAGCAGGTCTATTGCTGTTTAAATAACACCTTTTCAGTTCCCGCCGGGATTATTGCAGCGACAAAAGGGCTGGTAATCGCTTGAGTGACCATACCTGATTTACTTGGTCGGCGAATAGAATAAAACACAACAAAATGACTCTCGATTTTTTTCACCGCCTCGATTTGGATCGCAAAACCACCCGTCATTTTTTGCCCCAGCGCGAGTATAATCAAACGAGACTGTTGATAATTGATCTCAGGCAAGGCCGGAATGGGAACCGTATTACTGTAGATTTCATTCCACAAGGCATTTAGGCCAGCGTCACTCGTAATTACATGATTGCCTGATTTAATCACACCACTATAAGCACTGGTTGCGATAACCGTGAAATCAATATCTTCCGCTTCAACGTTGCACGCTGTTACAGCAAAAAAAATCAAAAGAACAGAACCAAATTTTTTAAACAAATCCACTGCTCCTTAGGATGTGGTTTCTGATTTAAATAAATTCCCCATTCCTCGGCGCAATACTTTAACAGATTCTGGCCCTTCTACTTCCACCATGGCTTGAGTTACCCAGGCTTGATCCAAATCGGTTAACTGCTCGGCGATATACTTGGCAAATACCAAATACATAGGATAAGCCGGTTCATCATCGACCATTGTTGTTTCCGCATAAGCGCTCATACGTTGATTCAACATATCAACAAAGTCTTTTTTATACTCACCAGGACCTTGTGCATCCAAACGATTATCTTGCATGGTAGTAGCCAATTTTTTCGCCATTTCGGTGACAAACACCGTGCGTTGTTCTTGGGTAAAGCTATCGAACGTCCAACGATCCATTAACTGCACAAAAAACGCAACCATTTCCCCGATCACATTTAAGGTACGCTCGGGCATATGAATTTGGAATCCGTTTTTTTCCATATCCTTAATCCGATCCATAGCCAAGCTCCAAATAATAAACGCCATGGCACTGGCCTGTTCTTCGACTGTTCTTGCTTTATTGCTATGCCATTTACTACGCAGCTTCATCGCCACCCACCTTTTTAATTGACTTATGTGGCACAAACACACCACAACCTAATTCACGGTATGCGCCCAAACCGTCTTGCTGTAATTTGATCGCATCTTCAATATCCAAGTCTGCTAGCATTAAACTCCGCGTTTTCAGCTCGCCTTGCGGCGTGCGGATGCAGCGCAATTTTCCGCAAAGCAGTTTTTTTGCTCGCACATTCATTGCTTTTAATGCATGACCAGTTTCCACTAGAAATTCTGATTCGTCTTCGCAATCACTGACGACATGACGCGCATAAATGGTGGTGAGCGTGCTAAACAAACGCTCACTACTGTCACCGATTTCTATTTCATGTTCTTTAAGTCTTAAAACCTGACCACTCAATTGTTTAACTTCGTCTTTTTGATCACTGTGAACGCGTATAATTATTTTAGTGCGACGCGGCAAATAAATAATTTCATCTGGATCATCGGAACCTATCCAACCATTACCTTCTTCTGCGGCTAACACCACGTATGCACCACGCGCTTGTGCAGGCCACCAGGAAAATTGCTCAGCCAATGCCTGACTTAAATCATGAGCATGATCCACTTGTAAACTACGACCTTTAACTTTAAATACTAGATCCAGCACCGTGTCCGGCACTTGATATTCATCATTATTACTCTCATCCCAATACATATATTCTACTCAGCATCCGAAATTGTATTGTTGCGTGACCATTCGGTAAACATTTTACCCCAATTAGCGGCCGTTACCGGATCAATATCCATGGTGGTAAAACGTTTACCTTCTTTTATATGCATGCGTAACAATTTAAAGCCATTGTCATAAGTCACTTGTTGCATGCGAATCTCTTTACCATAAGGCGCCGGGATGGTGCCGAGTTCTTCAATTTCTTCCATTTTTAACTCCTTAACGAAAACGGTAAAACGGTTGGCTTAGCGCGTCCATACCATCGTAATAGCGTGCACGGAATAATAATCTCGACTGGGCTTGGGCCTCATCATTATTAAATCCTGTGCGTTTATGTAGGACATTATTGCATATTAAACCCTGACCTGCTTCCATTCGATGATAAAAAATCCAGGGGTGATCACTTTTTAAAAACTCACTCAATGCGTCCACCGCTTCTAAAACCAAATCGTCTTGCAGCCATTCAATACTCTTAGTGCGGGCGGTATAGCGCATATGCAAGCGATCATTGATAATTGAGAACACGGGCCCGCTTTGCTCAGCACGAATAATTTCGCCATCGACAATATTGGCGGGAATACTCATTGCGTTGGCACGACTTAACGCAGAAATATAAGCGGGATTCTTGTTATATAAGTATATGTAAACCATCTCATGATCCACCAAACCATTTTCACCCCCATTGGCGGCTGCCTGTACACAATGCAATAACATCGCGCGAATAGTATGCTCAGGAGGGTTATAATATCCATCCGTATGCCAATTGATTGGTTTATTGGTGTACGGAATGTATTCACCAATTTGCCGATTTTGAGTTTCTTCAATCGACGAAATTCCATCCGGGTCAGCGCATAAATGTTTATCGGTATGCTGTAAACCAAGCTGGGCGGCCAAGGCTTTTACCATGGGTTTTTGGTCTATATCTTTTACACAGGCATAAAGCACCATATTTGCCCGATGGATGCCCTCAGTTATTGCCTGTTTTTCAGCTTTGCTTAGTGCGTAGGGATCAGAAATTTCGACAACTAATTGATCAATTGATTTTGGATAATGCGCTTGTTTTAGTTTTGCCCAAGCACGAAAATCTGAAGCTATATTCATTTGACTACCCATTTTGAAAATTAATTTTACAATCTGTGAGCGTTTTGGCGTATTCTTGAGACGCATAATTTCACTTGATTTACACATGGGTTATAGTTGCAGTTTATCAATATCTAAGCAATATTGATTATTTTACATACAACCTATCCCCATAGAGATATGCCATTAAATGCCCCTATCCCCCAATAGGCGGGTATTCTAATAACATTAAATACTTATAAACTAGAGGCCGAAAATATTTAGTAATATTAGAGTGTTCCAGTCAAGTATTTGCTAAAGTTAGTAGGTTGGAATGAATTACTAAGTTAACGAATCCGCCCTTGTGCGGTTAGAACATCGGGAGAAAAACACCATGGCTGATAGGAAATATCATGATACACCGAACCTAGACCAACTGGAAAGTGGTCCATGGCCTAGCTTCGTCACTGGCATCAAACGCCTTGCAGAGAAAAATGACATGGCTCGTGACCTTCTTGGTCAATTAGAAACGTCATATCAAACTCGTCTAGGCTATTGGAAGGGCGGAACCGTCGGTGTAATCGGTTACGGCGGTGGTGTTATTCCCCGCTTTACTGAATTAAAAGACGAAAACGGTAAACCAAAATACCCAGACGCAGCAGAATTCCATACCTTACGCGTAATGCCACCAGCAGGCATGCATTACAATACAGACACACTTCGCAAAATGTGTGATGTTTGGGAAAAATACGGTTCCGGTTTGATTGCCTTCCATGGCCAATCAGGCGACATCATGTTCCAAGGTTGTACCACTGATAATGTTCAACCCGCGTTTGACGAACTAAACGAAATGGGCTTTGATCTTGGTGGTGCTGGCCCTGCGGTTCGTACCGGCATGTCCTGTGTTGGCTCTGCTCGCTGCGAGCAATCATGTGCAAATGAGCAAAAAATTCATCGTGAACTCGTTAATAATTTCCTCGATGATATGCACCGCCCTTCACTTCCTTACAAATTCAAATTCAAAGTTTCTGGTTGTCCCAATGACTGCATGAACGCGATTCATCGTTCTGACTTTGCAACGATTGGTACCTGGCGCGATGATATGAAAGTCGAACAAGAAGAAGTCGTGAAGTTTGTTGCTGACAAAGGTCGCAAATATGTAATCGACAACGTCATTAGCCGCTGCCCAACTAATGCACTTTCACTAAACGATGATGACACTTTAGATGTAGATAACCGCAACTGCGTACGTTGCATGCACTGCATCAACGTAATGACAAGAGCACTTTCACCGGGTGATGACAAAGGCGTAACCATTCTAATCGGTGGTAAGCGTACTCTTAAAATCGGTGACACCATGGGTACCGTTATAGTTCCTTTCATGAAACTTGAAACGGATGAAGACTATGATCAATTACGTGAGCTAGCTGAAAACGTCATCGACTTCTTTGCTGAAAACGCATTAGAGCACGAACGTACTGGTGAAATGATCGAGCGTATCGGCTTAATGAATTTCTTAGACGGTATCGGTGTTGATGTGGATCCGAATATGGTTGCACACCCACGCGAAGGTTCATATGTACGTATGGACGGCTGGGATGAAGAAGCCGAGAAGTGGAAACAACGTAAAGCAGCGGCTGAATAGTCACTGGGTTTAACCTAAGTATTACCAGGAGGAGAATTTATGTCAGCGCCAAGAATGCCTGATGAATGTGGGGTACCGGATCCGTTTCCGTACATGCATCCTGTTTTAAAAGAGAACTTTGGTAACTGGAAATATCATGAGCGTCCACGTCCCGGTGTTTTGAAACACGTTTCAAAATCCGGAACATCTATTTGGACTGTTCGTGCCGGTACACAACGCCAAATGGACGTTTCAACTATTCGTAAATTGGCTGATATAGGCGACCAATTTGCTGAAGGTCATGTTCGTTTCACCATGCGTTCAAACATTGAATACATGGTATCGGAAGAATCTATGGTGCAACCGTTAATCGACAAGTTAAACCAAGAAGGTTTTCCCGTCGGCGGTACTGGCCCTTCAGTTGCGATGATTTCGCACACGCAAGGCTGGTTACACTGCGATATTCCAGGAACGGATGCATCGGGTGTGGTTAAAGCCATGATGGATGAGTTACATGAAGAGTTCATCAATGAAAACATGCCAAATCGTGTACATATCACGACTTCTTGCTGCCAAATCAACTGCGGTGGACAAGGTGATATTGCGATCAACGTACAGCATACCAAGCCCCCTAAGATCAACCATGACTTAGTGGCGAACGTTTGTGAACGTCCTACGGTTGTGGCTCGTTGCCCGGTTGCTGCGATTCGTCCTGCAATGGTCAATGGTAAGCCATCATTGGAAGTTGATGAGAAGAAATGCATGTGCTGTGGCGCATGTTTTCCACCTTGTCCTCCAATGCAAATCAATGATTCAGAACATTCTAAGTTAGCTATTTTTGTGGGTGGCAAGCACTCCAATGCACGTAGCAAACCCATGTTCCATAAATTGGTAGCTGCAGGTATTCCAAACAATCCACCTCGTTGGACTGAAGCGACTGCAGTTGTTAAGACTATCTTGAGTGTCTACAAAAATGACGCAAAAGATTGGGAACGTATTGGTGACTGGATTGAACGTATTGGTTGGCCTCGTTTCTTCGAGTTAACCGAATTGCCATTTACCAAATATCATATTGATAACTGGCGCGGTAGCCGTAACAGCTTAAACGCTTCTACGCATATCCGCTTCTAATTATAAAATAGAGAGAAGAGGTTCAATCAAATGAAGTTTGGTATTTTGGTAAATGAAGGACCTTATACCCATCAAGCATCTGACTCCGCTTTCCAATTCACGAAAGCGGCGTTAGAAAAAGGTCACGAGATTTTTCGTGTATTCTTCTATCACTCGGGTGTCAACAATGGCACCCGCTTGACGACTCCACCACAAGATGATCGCAACATCGTCAACAACTGGAGCGAGTTAGCGGCAGCGCATAACTTGGATTTGGTTGTATGTGTGGCTGCGGCGCAACGTCGCGGAATTGTCGATCCTGATGAAGCAAAACGAAATTCAAAAGATGCTGATAATATCGCTCCGGGTTTTCGTATCTCAGGTTTGGGTCAGCTCATCGAAGCCGGTATTCAATCTGATCGGCTAGTCGTGTTTGGTGATTAAGGTATAGGAGTAGAACAATGACTGATGAGATGTATGATGAAGAAGGCGGCCCGGTTAAGAAATTCTTATACCTAAATCGTAAGGCCCCATATGGCACGATTTACGCGCTTGAGTCACTTGAAGTTGTTTTGATTGGCGCAGCATTCGAACAAGACGTAAGTCTTTTGTTTATGGATGACGGCATATTCCAATTGAAAAAAGGCCAGGACACTAAAGGTATCGGCATGAAGAATTTTTCACCCACCTACCGTGCACTTGAAATGTACGATGTGGAGAAACTTTATGTTGATAAAAAGTCTATGGACGAGCGCGGATTGAGCGCAGATGATCTTGTCGTTCCAGTTGAGATTTTGGATGCAGCACAAGTTGCAGACTTAATGGAAGATCAAGACGTGATATTGAGCTTTTAGGGGTTGATCAATGATTTTACACACAGTAAATAAATCGCCATTTGAAAAAAACAGTTTGGAGCGTTGCATTGAATCAGCCAAAGACGGCGCAGCAATTCTGTTAATCGAAGACGGTGTATATGGTGCACTCAATAACACCGCTTATTCGGACATGGCACAAAATGCAATGAAAACTGTCAAGATTTATGCACTCGCACCGGATGTTCAAGCGCGTGGTGTAGGAGATCGCGTTTTAGACGGCGTTGAATTGGTAGATTATAACGGGTTTGTAGATTTGGCGGAGAGTCATAGCAAAGTACAAGCTTGGCTTTAATCCTATTTGAACTAGGTAGATAAAGGAGAGGCATTATGGCCATCGAAGTGAATGGTAAAACATTAGAGACTGATGAAGAAGGTTACTTGGTAAATCTTGCAGATTGGACTGAAGATGCGGGTGCAATCATCGCAACTACAGAAAACATCGACATGACTGAGAATCACTGGGAAGTTGTTAATTTTCTTCGTGAGTATTATGACGAATACCAAATCGCTCCAGCGGTACGTGTATTAACTAAAGCGATCGGCAAAAAGCTTGGCCCTGAAAAAGGCAATAGCAAATACTTGTATGAGTTATTCCCATACGGTCCAGCTAAACAAGCTTGTAAAATCGCAGGCTTGCCAAAGCCAACTGGTTGCGTTTAATACCAGATTCGTGGCGGGGAGCAATACCCCGCCCCACTTAGTGCATTAAAATTAGGGGAGAGAGGTTTCATGTTAAGCATCGTGCTTGCGGTGATGTTCTATGCTGCCACGTTAGTATTGCTTCTAGGGATTGCATACCGTGTTTCGGTTTATGCCCGTACACCCGCCCCACTCAAAATTCCTACTATGCCAGCGCCAACCACTAGCGGTGGTGTAGCCATGCGTTTATTACGTGAAGTTACTATTTTTGAAAGTCTGTTCAAATCCAATAAATGGATTTGGATATTCGCCATTTTGTTTCACTTTGGCATGTTATTGGTGTTACTACGCCACATCCGTTATTTCAATGAACCCGTCTGGGTTTGGGTGCAACTCATTCAACCCTTTGGTACCTATGCGGGCTTCGCCATGCTAATAGGATTACTGGGTTTATGGGTGCGACGCGTGTTCGTCGAACGAATCCGTTACATATCCGGACCCTCTGATCATTTGATGTTGGCTTTATTAAGTCTTATCGCAGGCACGGGCTTGATAATGAAATTTGTGGTGCACACTGACATTGTAGCGCTGAAAACATTCACGCTTGGTTTGTTACGTTTTGATATACAGCCACTTCCGGCTGATCCAGTACTAGTCACTCATTTACTGGCTGTGATTTTACTCATGCTAGTTTTTCCCGTGAGCAAGCTGTTACACGCACCAGGCGTGTTTTTCAGTCCATCACGTAATCAAGTGGATAACTCACGAGAAAAACGTCATGTCACAGCTTGGGCGAACAATAATGCAGGCCAAGAGTAGCTGCGGTTTAAGAGGAAACGTAATCAATGGCAAAAGTTGAATTTGATACACCTGAGATTCGCGAATATCCCATCATTCCGATGCTCAAGAGCGATGCTATGTCGCATAGTTCACCCTTCGTTGCAAAACCCACTCATCAGGAGCCACTAGGTTTTCCCGGCGAGTTGGTCGAGGATTGGCAAAACAAAGCTATTGAAAAAATGGGCGAATTATTGAAAAAATATCGCTCGCTAAAAGTTTACATGGACATTTGTGTGAAATGCGGTGCTTGTACCGACAAATGTCATTATTTCCTGGGTACCAGTGACCCTAAAAACATGCCGGTGGCACGACAGGATTTATTTCGCAAAGTGTATCGTCGTTATTTTACCTTTGCAGGCAAGTATTTTCCCAAGCTGGTTGGCGCGGAGGACTTAACCGAAGAGGTTTTAGAAGATTGGTATAAATATTTTCACCAATGTTCACAATGCCGTCGTTGTTCTGTGTTTTGTCCATATGGCATTGATACTGCCGAAGTTTCCATGGCAGCACGCGAAATTATGGATCACGTTGGTAAAGGCCAAAAATACTGCAACGAAATTATTGGCAAAGTTCACAAAATTGGTAACAACTTAGGTTTGCCTGGTCCAGCAATGAAAGCCACCTTGGAAGATCTCGAAGAAGAGATGGAAGAGGATTATGGCGTTAAAATTAAAATGCCAATCGATAAAAAAGGCGCAGACGTTTTACTTGTCACTCCGTCGGCCGACTTTTTTGCCGAACCGCATATTGATGGCTTGATGGGTTACGCTAAAGTTTTTCATGAAGCAGGTATCGACTGGACGGTAAGCACCTACGCATCTGAAGCCGCGAACTTTGGTATGTTCATTGGCAGCTATGACCAAATGAAAAAAGTCGCCATGCGTATTCGTGAAGCGGCATTAGAACTAGGTGTTAATCGTATCATTGTCGGTGAATGTGGTCATGCATGGCGAGTTGCGTATAGCTTCTGGAATACTTTGATCGGACCGTTTGATTTTCTTGATCCCAAATACCCTGCACCGCAACACATTTGTGAGTTCACGCTGGATCAGATCGAACAAGGCATCATCAAGCTCGACAAATCTAAAAACGATCATCGCGTTGTGACCTTCCACGATTCATGTAACGTGGCACGTGCAACACGCATGGGTGATTCACCCGGTGGACAATTTGATATACCACGCAAAGTGATTCAAGCCGCGTGTAATAATTTTGTCGAAATGGATCCAGAAACAACCAAAGAAAAAACTTTTTGCTGCGGTGGCGGTGGTGGTTTGCTAACTGATGATTTAATGGAACTACGCGTTAAAGGTGCACTCCCTCGTATGGAAGCCTTACGTGAAGTTGTTGATAACCATGGGGTAACCAATTTGGCGGCAATCTGTGCCATATGCAAAGCACAGTTCTCCAAAGTTTTACCCTATTACGATTTTCCCATGGACATGATAACCAGTGTGCATCAACTTGTTGGTGACGCGATTATCATAACTCGTGGTGTTGAAAACAAAGAAACGGATGAACAATCCGAAACAGTAACCGAACAGTAATAAGTTTAAACGTTTTTTATACAAGGCAGGTTTGATTTAGGGACCTAGCGTTACAGGAGAAAGAAAATGGCTGCTTCCAGTGATGATATGAGCAAAAACTTAACAATACGTCGCTTCAAAGATGGGGATAATCGCCCTGAAGCTTGGAGTGATCAAATTTTCCAAGCGAGTTGGACACACAAATGCCCTACTTACATTCATCGCACACCGCCATGTCAAGGTAGTTGCCCCGCAGGTGAAGATATTCGCGGCTGGCTTGATATCGTACGCGGTATAGAGAAGCCAACAGGTGATTTAGATTGGCAAGAATATGCTTTTCGTCGTTCAACTACCGCCAATCCATTTCCATCGATTATGGGTCGTGTTTGTCCCGCACCTTGTGAAGATGGTTGTAATCGCAATCAACTTGAGGATCGTGTGGGCATTAATGCCGTTGAACAATTCATCGGTGATACTGCATTGGAAAAAGGTTACACCTTTGACGCACCAGGTGCTGATACGGGTAAAAAAGTAGCCATTATCGGTGGCGGTCCTGCGGGTTTAGCTGCAGCATACCAATTACGTCGCATCGGTCACGCTTGCACAATCTTTGATGACCACGAAGAACTTGGCGGCATGATGCGTTATGGTATTCCCGGTTATCGTACACCACGCGAAGTGTTGGACGGTGAAATCAAGCGCATTATCGACATGGGTGTGGAAACACGCATGAATACTCGTGTGGGTAAAGACGTACCCATGGCCGATGTGGAAAAAGAATTTGACGCCATTCTCTGGGCTTTAGGTGCAAAATCAGGTCGCGCGTTACCGATTCCAGGTGCCGAAGCTGAAAACTGTATTACGGGTGTTGCTTTCCTCGAAGCATTCAACCAAGGTCGTTTGCAACACGTGTCGGGTAAAGTATTAGTTGTTGGTGGTGGTGATACTTCCATCGACGTTGCATCCGTTGCACGCCGTATTGGTAAAATCACTGAATCACATGAAAAAGATCGTCCAGAATATGTAGTACTTGGACAAACCGCTCATGACGTTGCATCAACCGCTAAACGCCATGGTGCAGATGTAACTCTGATCAGCCGTCATCCCGTGACCAATATGACTGCCGCAGAACACGAAGTACAAGATGCTTTACGTGAAGGTGTTGAGATTGTCGGTAGTGTTGATCCTATTGAAGTCATTAAAGACGAAAATGGTCGCGCTAAAGCAATTAAAGTTTGCAAAATGAATGAAGCGGGTACGGAACGAATTGAAGGCTCTGAATATGAAATTGAATGTGAGCTTATTGTTTCTGCCATCGGTCAAACCGGTGATTTTACCGGCATTGAATCCATGGCAAATGACCGTGGTTTAATTGATGCTGGGAAAAACTACGAAGTACCAGGCAAACCAGGTCACTTCGTCGCAGGCGATATTGTTCGCCCTCACCTTTTAACCACGGCCATCGGTCAAGCATCAATTGCAGTTGATACAATTTGTACTTACCTAGCGGGTAAAGAATTGGGTAAACGTCCTAAGGTTGATGTTCACCACTTCGACTTGTTAGATAAATTGCGTGAAACCAATCACGAGCCTGAAGTATTAGATGTGAAAGTTGGCCAGATCCGTGGTACATCTGAAGCAAACTTTGCCGTCCATAACTACGAAGACCGCAGCGACAAAGAAATTGCGACGTCTGATTTATTATATCTTGGTCATTTCGAACACGAACCCCGTTATAAACGCGATCACATCGACGTACATGCTGATGAAGTTTTAGGTCATTTCCAAGAGCGTATTGTAGCACTTGACGAAGCGACCGCGAAAAAAGAAGCTGAGCGTTGTATGAGTTGTGGTATGTGTTTTGAGTGTGATAACTGCGTTATTTATTGTCCACAAGAAGCGGTAAAACGTACACCGAAAAAAGATGCAACCACTGGTCGTTATGTTTACACTGATTATTCAAAATGTATTGGTTGCCACATTTGTAAGGACGTATGTCCAACCGGTTACATCGAAATGGGCATGGGTGAGTAAATATGCCAATGCGGTTTTTAAAACAGATACGGATGACCTTGGGAGCAATGCTCAGCATTGCTCTCATGGGATTTGCATTGAATTTGAATGCTGACGTACCAACACCTCAAATACCTAAAGCGGTTAAAGGTGAACAATGTGTTGAGGAAACCGCATTCATGCGTCGCAATCACATGGACTTATTGGATCATCAACGTGATGGCACTTTGCGCCAAGGTATTCGTACCAAAAAACATAGCTTGAACGGTTGCTTAAGTTGTCATGTGGTTAAAGACAGCAATAACCAAGCGGTGACTTTTCAAAGCGAAAAACATTTTTGTCGCAGTTGTCATGAATACGCTGCTGTAAAAATTGATTGTTTTGGTTGTCATAAATCCACCCCGGATCAATCGGCGAGTTCCTTATGAGTGAAGAAACTAATCAAGACAGACGACGTTTCCTGGGTGTAGGCCTAGGCGCAGCGGCAGCCAGCTTAGCACCAGGCGTGGTTTTATATGGTGTTGCGCAAGCAAAAACCGACAGTGAACCCGCCTCAAATAAAGTGCGTTGGGGTATGTTGGTCGACACCACAAAATGTGCCGACAACTGTGACAAATGTGTTAGCGCCTGTGCCACTGAAAATGGCTGGGATAAACACACTGGCCGGGCTGAAACCCGTCCACAATGGATGCGTAAAGTGACATTGAAAGATAAAGTCACACGACGCACCACGTCACTACCCATGATGTGCCAACACTGCGAAAAACCACCTTGTGTTGACGTTTGCCCGACGAATGCTTCCATGAAACGGGAGGACGGCATCGTTCTAGTAGACAAACATCGCTGCATCGGTTGTCGCTATTGTATGATGGCTTGTCCATATAAAGCACGCTCATTTGTGCATGAGCAAGTGACGGATCAAAAATCGTATATGCCTCGCGGCATGGGTACGGTCGAGAGCTGTACTTTCTGCGTGCATAGGATTGATAAAGGTGAATCACCAGCGTGTGTCGAAGCCTGTCCAGAAAAAGCTATTGTCTTCGGCGATATGAATAATGCTAATAGTGAAATTTCGCATCGCTTGCGTTTATTCTCCACCACCCAAATTCGTGATGATTTGCGCCTAAACCTTGGCGTCCGTTATGAAGGTATTTAAAGAAGGATTAGGGAATGAAAAAAGTCGCATTCGCTGAAATCAATGCATCAAACGGATTCTACGTTTTATTACTTCTACTTGGCAGTGTTGTCGCCGTTGGTTTAGGGGCCGCTTACTTCATGGAACATAATGGTCATGAAGTCACTGGCATGAATAACCAAATTGTATGGGGTATGCCGCATGTATTTGCTGTATTTTTAATTGTTGCTGCGTCCGGCGCATTAAATGTCGCCTCAATTGCATCGGTGTTTGGTAAATCGGTCTACAAACCGCTAGCACCTCTATCAGGTTTATTGGCTATCACTTTGTTGGCCGGTGGCTTGGCGGTTTTGGTTTTGGATTTGGGTCGTCCCGATCGCTTGATCGTTGCCATGACAAATTATAATTTCAAATCCATTTTTGCTTGGAATATTTTTCTCTATACGGGCTTTTTCGCCATTGTCGCTGTTTATTTATGGATGATGATGGAGCGTCGTTTTAATAAATACAGTCACAACGTTGGTTTAGTCGCTTTTGTCTGGCGCCTATTGCTAACCACAGGTACGGGTTCTATTTTTGGATTTTTGGTCGCTAGGCAAGCTTATGATGCTGCGATTATGGCACCACTCTTTATTGTTAGTTCTTTTGCCTTTGGTTTGGCCATGTATATTCTTGTGCTCGTGAGCGCCTTCCAAATGACCGACCGGGAATTCGGCCAAGGTATCGCACAACGCCTACGCAGTTTACTTGGTGTTTTCATTGGCAGCGTATTACTGCTAACCTTGATTTATCACATTACTAACTTGTATGCGACTGAACACCACGGTATCGAAGCATTCATCTTACGTGATGGCGGTATTTACACTCACCTATTCTGGTTCGGACAAATTTTACTGGGTAGTATCTTACCACTCATTATTCTGTTTAATAAATCACTGCAAAAATCCGTGGGTAGTTTGGTATTTTCTGCGGCATTGGTGGTGATAGGTGGATTCATTCAGCTTTATGTCATTATTATTGGTGGCCAAGCCTTTCCTATCGATTTATTCCCGGGCTATGAAGTCACTAGCAGTTTTTATGATGGCGTTGTTGCTAGTTATACTCCAAGCTTACCCGAAATATTACTCGGGTTTGGCGGCGTTGCACTTGCACTTACTCTCACCACAGTGGGTGTGAAAGTATTACGATTTCTTCCTGTTAGTCTTGCTGACAAAGACGTCGACCCACACCACAAAGCATAAAGCCATAAACTTATGAGTTATGAAGAACATCCGTTCGCGCCTTATATCCGTATTCTAGGAAAAGGTAAGAAAGGTTCACGCGGGCTTACTCAAGAAGAAGCACGTGACTCGTTGCGCATGGTGCTCAACCAGGAAGTCGAAGACTGTCAGTTGGGCGCCTTCTTAATGTTATTGCGTGTTAAGGAAGAGACGCCGGAAGAAATTGCAGGTTTTGTAGAGGCATGTAAATCGTCCTTGGAACTACCACACAAACTTCCAAAAGTAGACCTGGATTGGTCATCCTACGCCGGTAAACGCCGTCAGCTACCTTGGTTTATTTTAACCAACTTGCTGTTGGCGGAAAATGGTTTTCGCATTACTATGCATGGCACCGAAGGTCACACCGCTGGACGGATTTATACTCGCGAAACCTTGCAAGCCATCGGGCTGACGGTTTGCGAATCCATGGAACAAGCCGCACAAGAAGTGGAAAAAAATAATTTCGCCTATATTCCACTGGAAGTCATGTCACCCATTCTGCATGACATTATTCAAATGCGTCCCCTACTCGGTCTGCGTTCACCCGTACACACTATCGCTCGTATGTTAAATCCGTTTAATGCAAACGCATTAATCCAAGGTATTTTTCATCCAAGTTATCGTGACACCCATCAGATCGCCGCTAACCTCATTGAGCAACCGCGCATGGCGGTATTCAAAGGTGAAGGTGGAGAAATCGAACGTAATCCCGATCAAGCCTGCTTGGTTAAAAGCGTCATAAATGGTGAACTCATTGATGAAGAATGGCCAGCTATGTTTAGTGGACCACGCCATTTACGCGATGAAACAATGGATACCTCGCGCTTAATCAAGGTCTGGGGTGGCAACGACGAAGATGAATACGCAATTGCAACCATTACCGGCACTGCAGCAATCGCACTCAAGTTAATGGGTAAAGCCGACTCAATCGACGCTGCACAAGCGTTAGCTGATCAAATGTGGGCTGAACGCAACACCAATCGTTTTAGCTAAGGAACCATCATGAGCCGATTTCTGTTGTCGGCGGCTCACAAGTCTTCCGGCAAAACCACTATTAGCATCGGCTTAAGTGCTCACTTAAGCCAAACCTATAATGTGCAAACTTTTAAAAAAGGTCCTGACTACATCGATCCGTTGTGGCTGGGCGGGGCCAGTGGTCGACCTGCGTATAATTTGGATTTCTACACCATGGGTGAAAAAGAAATCCTGCAATGTTATTCACAAAACAGTCAAACCAGCGAGATTGTATTAGTCGAGGGCAATAAGGGTTTATACGATGGCATGGAACTCGATGGCAGCAATAGCAATGCCGCCCTCGCCCAGCTTTTAGAACTGCCGGTTATTTTAGTCATTGATACTCAAGGCATGACCCGTGGTGTTGCGCCTTTGCTTTTAGGTTATCAACAATTTGAAAAAAATATTCGAATTGCCGGTGTAATTCTAAATAAAGTCGGTGGCGCACGTCATGAATCCAAACTACGCGCTGCGGTTGAACATTACACGGATATTCCCGTGGTCGGTGCCGTGCATCGACATGCAGATTTACATATCGATGAACGGCATCTTGGTTTGGTGCCCAGCAATGAAAAACAACAGGCCTTGGCCATAATCAACGCAATTAAGAATCAAGTTGCTGCACAAGTTGATTTTGAGTTATTAAAAAC
>JAOUJM010000081.1 GCA_029883265.1 Gammaproteobacteria bacterium | reverse complement strand
TTCTCAATGAAAACTTCAATCAGTTTTTAACCACACAGAAATATTGTTAAATTGTTAAATTGTTAAATTGTTAAATTGTTAAATTGTTAAATTGTTAAATTGTTAAATTGTTAAATTGTTAAATTGTTAAATTGTTAAATTGTTAAATTGTTAAATTGTTAAATTGACACCGTTAGCTTTTAACTTAAAAATACAAACGGTCTCTATTGGGAAAATTGATTTACCAATGGATCGTATGGGTCGGACTTGCACAACTCTTTGAATAAAAAACCAAATCATCGAATTTTTTAGCCAAAAACTGCGCAAATGGCAGCGTTTTGATCATAAAAGAAACCTCTCTAGGAAAATATATATGCGCTCCCTTCCCAATATTTTCGCTTTTTTTTAATGTTTTAACGACTATTTTATTTAATATTGATCTTTTTTATCAACGCGTTATACGGGTCCGACCCAAAGGTGGGATATTTTTGTGGGATATGCGATGGATCATGAGGGTGTTTCTGTAGATTTCTTCAGCATTTCGCTTATAAAAGATCCAAACAACAAAAATCTATAATGACAAAAAAACAAATGTTATTTTAGAGGGACACTATCATGAAAATGTGAATTCAAAATCGCATGTTTTGGAACTAAATTTTGAATGAGATCGGAAATTTCAAATCTAGGATATGTTTTCACGAGTTCTCATCGTAGTTACAATGAATAGACACTCAAATTTAAAAGAATAGAAGTCGTTAAGGGAAAAGGGGCATATGAATTCGCCCCATTTTTATTGCAAACACAGAAATGTTCTAATTGCCGACTCAGCACTTACACCCCAAAATCCATGGGCTGTAAATATGCGGTTTTTAACAATCCATCGGAGAAACAACTAACGAATAGTTCGGGATACCATTAACAAGCTACTTGCTTCATCACCACCGATTTGCTTACTAGTGACACTTCCCGCAGTATTGACGCGCGACTGTAATTTCCTAACAAAATCACCGTTAACCGCATTACCAGAAACAATAAGATAAGCACCTTCATTCGTGCTAAAACTCGTTATTTCATGTTGATTACAAATAAAAATACGGGCACCAAGTACCCCTTTCGGCGTAGAAGGATTACTCTTAACCATACGCGCCCCCGTTTGCAGCGTACTATTGATTCTGTCCATGGCTACGGCGTTTCCAATATCTAAAACAGCGTACATATCAATACCTCCTAGTTTTGCTTTTTGTTAGTATTCCTTTCGCACTTGACTCTAACAATTAAGACCTCAGAAAGCAATCTCTAGAATGCCTAAACCCAGGCTTTAGCCGCTATCTGATTCGATTATAACGATAGGATGAGATTGGCCATGTACACATTTTTCAACTATGTGCTAGTGATAAACTTTATGAAAATCGATTATTTTCCAGTGACTCAGAAAGAAAACTAAATCTCGGAGAAGAATTAAAACAAGCAGGCTTGTAAATCTGTAATTCAAAACTACCAGCAGACAATAAGTCTCGTTTTTTTATACTTCACCGCTCTCATACTGGCTTCGCTACTTTTTCTAGTTTTGCTTACCCACTTTATTGGAGGATTGAATACTCGCGAGTTGATTCTGCATATACTCACTAATCACTATATACATGGACGAAAGTGATTCAAGCAATGAATCAATCGGATGCACTTCCTTCTTTTGGGCACACTTTTCAATTTGCATACAAACGTCACCGAACGCTATTGCACCGAATTGGCGGCTGGAAGACTTCATTGCATGTGCTGTGCATTCCAGCAGATGAAAGTCTGCATTGCGTAAATATTCTTGAAGTTTCTCAATATTGCCTTTTGTGTTGCATAAATATTGCTGCATTGTTTCTTGCATTTTTTCACCAAAAAGTGTGGCCAAATTCTCAAACGCCTGAGAATTAAATACATTGTTCTGCATCAGAGAGTCTTCATCTCTATCTCCAATGAGAAGAGCCCGATTATTCTCGACTGCGTTAACACTTTCAGACATCACTTTTTTTGAGGAATCCATTTTTCCAATTTTTTTATTAGCAGTTCTTGATTCACTGGTTTAGCGATATAGTCATCCATTCCAACGGCAAAACATTTTTCTTTGTCACGCTCCATAGCATTTGCAGTAAAAGCGATAATCGGATGCTTGAGCAAAGCATATTTTTCCTCAAATTCTCTAATTTTTTGCGTGGTAATGAACCCATCCATTTCTGGCATTTGGCAGTCCATAAAAACAAGATCGAAAGTGCGATGATCGAATAGTTTAAGTGCTTCAACGCCGTTTCCAGCGGGTGTAATAATACAGCCACATTGTTCCAATATTTCGCTTGCTACAAGTTGATTAATCGGATTATCTTCAACCACTAATACAGTCGCGCCACTGAACATTGGCTTACGTCGGGTTAAGTGTTTTTTTGATTGAATGGTAAAACGTGTCACCAAAGGTATTGTTGCAGTATCAATTTTATTTTGCAGAATGTAGTCAATAATTTTGAGAATCTCACCGGGATAGCTAGGTTTACTCAAATAGGCATCAACCCCTTCATCTTTTAGACGACTCTCATCACCTTTAAAAGGAAGCGTGGAAATCAGTACATGCATTGCACCCTGATTTCTCTGCTCATGAATATGCATCTTTAAACGTTCATTTTCAATTGTTGCAGCTCGGGTATTGGAGAGAATAACGTCATAGTTTGATGCTTGGTCTTTGACAGCGCGAAGTAATTCAATGGCAGCTTCGTCAGATGCGACTGTATCAATATTCAAACCCACGCTTGATAATTGTTCGAGTAAAATTGATTCAGCGACTGAATTGCAACTGACCAACAAGATTTTCAACCCTGCTAGAGCAACAAACTGTTCAGGCTCAGTTTGGAAATTTTTGTCCACGTCAATTGGCAGCAACAAGGTAAACAGAAAACTGGCACCCTTTCCTGGATTACTTTCAACACGAAGATCTCCTCCCATCATTTGACACAAATGTTTAGTTATGGATAAACCTAGCCCCGACCCCCCGTAGCGCCGAGTGGTTGAGCCATCGGCCTGATCGAATTGTTCAAATATTTGTGATTGTTTTTCGATCGGGATACCAATACCCGAATCGCAAACAGACATTTGAATTCTAACACGATTGGATGTCATTAATTTTGGCTCAACACTCAGTATGATGTGACCAACATCAGTGAACTTAATTGCGTTACTCAATAAATTAAGTAGTATTTGTCGTATTCGACTCGGATCACCAATCACGTAGTTTGGAGTAGAAGCCGATATACTTAATAACAACTCAACATCTTTTTCGCGAGTTTTTACCGTCATCAGTTCAAGGACATCAATAATGATTGATTCAAGATCAAACGGTATCGTCTCCAACTGCATTTTACCGGCCTCAATTTTCGAAAAATCGAGAATATCATTGATTAAACTTAACAACGCTTCCGCAGACTTCATTGTGGTTTGTGCATAAGTGAATTGCTGAGGGCTCAATTCGGAATCTAACAGTAAACCAGTCATCCCAATAATACCGTTCATTGGTGTACGAATTTCGTGACTCATATTAGCGAGAAATTCGGACTTTTGTCGCGCAGCCATTTCAGCATTTTCTTGCGCAGTCTTCAGCATAGAAATATCACTTAAAATTCCCGCCATACGACGTGCACGCCCATCATCATTCCAAATTGCCTGGCCTTTTACCCGAAACCAACGATAAGTACCCAATTTAGATTTCAGACGACAATTTAAATCGAAAGGCGTATGTTGTTCAAAGTGCCGATTGAGAGATTGCTGTGACTCATTGACATCATCTGGATGAATACGAGAAAACCAATCTGAAACCGACGTTCCGAATTCATATTCATTAAATCCAAGTAGTGATTTAAATTTTGTTGAATAGTAGATTTTATTATTTTCTAAATCCCAATCCCATAAGCCATCGGCTGATCCCTCAACCGCCAGATCATATCGCTCATTTGCAGAGTTGAGTTGCTGTTCTGCTAATTTGGTTAAGGTAACATCTCTAACAAAACCCGTGAATAGTCTTTCGTTGCTGAGTTGAACATCAGTAACAGTAATCTCTATGGGAAACTCCTCACCATTTTTACGAAGCGCAGTTAATTCGCGGGTGGTGCCAATGAGTCGTTGTTCTTTTGATAGCAAATATTGTTGAATGATCGAATCATGCTGAACCTGAAATGTTTCGGGCATGAGAATAGCAACATTTTCCCCCAACACTTCACTTTCATCATACTGAAACATTGCACTCGCTGCCCGATTAAAGGACTGTATCAACCCCGCATGATTAATTGTAATAATTGCATCCGCAGCATTATCAAGTATGGCAGTCATTCGTGCATTACCCGTTTCGGTCATCGCTGTCTGATGCTGAATATGGTCTAGCATGCGGTTAAATTCTTGTGACAAAATACCTATCTCATCACTGCTATTAATTGGTGAACGTGAGTGTTCCTGCCCTTCTGCCCTGCGCGTCGCAGCGTTCTGAAATACCAGTAGTGGATTTATTACAAGCGCACGTACTAAGCTATAGGTCAAACCAGAAATTAAAACTAAAACTGTTATAAAAACACTTGTCCATATGGATGTCAGTTGAATTATTTCAGCACTTGTAGTGTCGCCATTCATTTCTACTGACAATGCGGACACTACGGCCTTCAGTTTTTTGCTATTGGGTTTGATTAGCACAGGAATAGTGACCACAATACTGTTACGCTGTCTGTTATATTCAATTAGTTCAGTTTTTTGCTCACTCACCCGGTATTGATGCCTTGACACCAATTCATCATCGATCGTGTTAGGTGCAGCACCAAGTAGTTTATTTTGACTTGATGCGATGATCCTTAACGGAGCGCCCGCACTCAACAGGATAAACTCGACATCTTCCGTATCGGCATACGCATGGATAATTCGTCGACTGGTATTGATGCTGATAGACGTTTCTATGGAGCGTCGTAATGAATCGGCCAATGATACGGCCCGCAAATGTAGTTGCTTATTCATTGATGCACTAAAATGAAAAAATATGCCTGCCGTGCCCATCAAAGCCAAAGCTATCGTTAGCGTGATAATAGGCAATACAATTTTATTTTTTATTGAATGAAAAGCCATTATTGTTCTTTAAATAATAATCTCATATCGGGTATGCAACACTCTGCACTGGTGTTTGTTGATAGAACCCCTGTTTTCATCAATATTGATCTAGTGTTTTCCAAATTGTGTTTCAATTGTTTGAAGTATTTCTGCTGATCTGATTCTGCTATGATCTGCAAGTCCCCAAGTGCTTGTCTAAACTCCTCAGCGGAAATACCTTCACGTTTTGCCATTATTTGATGGGCTTCTGCTGGATTCTTCTTGCTATATTGAAGTGCTAGTTGCCATGCCGCTTTAATTTTTCTAATGTCCTCAGGACGCTTTTCAAGTAGTTTTTTTTCAACACTAATGACATCGATAACTTCCCCAGGAATTTCTTTAGTGGAGAATACAATAGAAGAGTCCGCTCGTGATTGTAGTCGCACTGATACTGGAGGATAAGTCACAACCGCATCCAACTCACCATTGATATAGGCCTGCTCCAACTCTGTTTGCTCCAGCGGCACGATGTGTATGTCATCAAGCGATAGATTGTGTAACTTTAAGGCACGTGCAAGAATGAATATTGGTAATGAGGTTGTGTCTGCTCCTATTTTTTTCTTTTTCAATTCACCAATTGAGTTTATTGACTTACGGGCAATTATTACATCACCACCGTAGGAAAAATCAGCAATTAGGAATACAACCGGATCTCGCTTGGAGTGCTCCTTAACCTGAAGTAATTCAATAAGCGTTGTTGCCATTGCATCAAGATTTCCACGCTCATATCCACGACGCACATCACTTAGAGAACCGT
The DNA here is from genome assembly GCA_029883265.1 of Gammaproteobacteria bacterium. GTDB lineage: Bacteria > Pseudomonadota > Gammaproteobacteria > S012-40 > S012-40 > JAOUJM01. Next base: position 11,331 of record JAOUJM010000081.1, on the reverse strand, counting down.
ATTCAATAATCTTTACATCCACGCCGACTTGCTCATAAAACCCCATTTCTTGCGCTAAGTATAGAAATTCATAACCAGGCCAAGGATTAATTCCTAGCTTTATGGCTGCATTTTCAGTGTTAGTACAAGCGGTAAGAAATAACATCGCTACAACAATCAAGACTAGGTTTCTAAAATAATGAGTGCACATGGTTTTTTGCCTCTTTCATAGATACAAAGCAGGGTTTGATGGATTTATCTTTTATTGCTGTTGATTTAGCGGTTTCATAAAAAGTCGCTTTAACCACCAGAGGTCAATGTTACAACTTGTTGCTTTTGCTACTTTTGATCACCACATAACGCAGCAATTGCTCACATTTCTATTACAACAAAACACTTAATACCCAAACCCTAGCCGCTAGAAAAGTGGTGCTGGATAAGTCACTAAAGTTTTAACCTACACATCGATACTGGCAATATTTTTATAGCCAACGCTTTTAGAGCAACCAATTTACCTTACACACAGAACATTTGGATATTTCCAATAGGCATTAATATAACTCTCCAAATTTGGCTTTTCTTCTCAGGTTTATATTTCCTAGTTGAATAAGATATTCAATAAAACAAATAAACGGGCGATATAACTTAAATATGATAAGCCAAAACAGTGGAACAGCAGCATGAGTATTGACAAAAGCCTATTTGAACGGATTGGAGGCATCGAAGTAATACGTAAAGTCCATCATATTTTTTATAACAAACTTTTTGCACATTCTTGGCTTAAACAATATTTCGTTGAGCATCCTCAGGAGATTTTCGAAAATCAACAAACCGACTTCATGATTTCAATAATGGGAGGCCCCAAACGCTATGCCGGCCTAACACCTAAAGCAGCCCATTCGAACATTGTGATTACCGATGAATTGTTTGAAATCCGCAGCCAAATATTATCGGAATCTATCAAAGAGTGTGGAGTTGCTGATGACATTCGTGAAGAATGGTTAACTGCGGACCGAAGCCTGAAAAAGGCCATTGTCAAAACTTCAGCAGCAGACTGCACTACGCGCCGGCCCGATCAGCGCATTTATGATATTCCCAAACCACAGTAAATCACTTAATGGATACTCTGGTTTTTCATATAGGTAATATTGCACCAGCAGCTATTCACTGTTTATGTCTGAACCATATCAGACTTCAGACTTGTGTTATTGCTGGCTGAAAAGAACGTTCCAAATATGTATTATTGAGCACCCAAATTTAGAATTGCTGAAGTTCTGGCTCTTACTTGCAGACACAGCTCACCATTTTCAATTAAGGACTCACCATAACTGGGGATCATTTCTTTGAGCATGCGTTGCCATTGTGAAGTGGCCATTTCCTCGGGGAACATTTTTTGTAATACATCAATCATTATTGATACAGAGGTCGAAGCTCCAGGAGAGGCACCCAATAGAGCTGCAATCGTCCTATCGGCAGAACAGACGATTTCCGTTCCAAATTTCAATGCACCGCCTTGCTTTTCATCCTGTTTAATGATTTGCACACGTTGGCCTGCCGTGATTAATTCCCAATCTTTCATTTCAGCATTTGGATAATATGCAACTAGTTCTTCAAAACGTTCTTCCTCTGAAAGCATCACTTGCTCCACGAGATATTTGGTTAACTCAACATTTCGCCAGCCCGCTGCTAGCATGGGCCAGATATTGTGCATTTCAATCGATAACGGTAGATCCAAATAAGAACCATTCTTTAGAAATTTTGTCGTGAAACCTGCATAAGGGCCAAAAAAAAGTGTGCGCTCTCCATTTATAATCCGAGTATCCAGATGTGGCACGGACATAGGCGGGGACCCGACCGCTGCTTTGCCATAAACTTTTGCTTCATGCCGTTCAATCACAGACGGGTTGTTACACCGCAAGAAATGACCGCTGACTGGAAAACCACCATAACCTTGTGCTTCAGCTATTTCAGACTTTCCTAGCAGTGATAAACTTCCACCACCAGCCCCAATAAATAAGTAGTCTGCAGAAACGTTCTTGTTTTTTGCGTTGCTGCAATCTAGAATTTCAATTGACCAGCGACCATCATTCTGCTTACGAATATTTTCGATCTGATGATTAAGGTAAACTTCAGCATATGCGTTTCGCTGCAAGTACTCAATCATGCCTTGCGCCAGTCCACCAAAATTAACATCGGTTCCAATATCCATTCTCGTGGCTGCATACGGGTGTTCAGTGCTTCGGCCCTCCATGATTAGGGGCATCCATTCGCTAAGCTTTGCTGCGTCATTTGAATATTGCATATCTTGAAAAATGGGCACTGTTTTTAACGCTTGATATCGTTTTTCCAAAAAACTGACATTTTCTTCACCCCACACAAAACTCATATGTGGAATGTCGTTAATGAAAGGAACTTCATATGAAAGACATTCAGTTTCTTTTAAATAGGCCCAGAGCTGTTTTGAAATTTCAAAATGATGTGCAATTTCTAAGGCTTTAGTGATATCAACAACGCCATCATTATAGGGCGTGTAGTTTAGTTCGCAAAATGCTGAATGTCCGGTACCTGCATTATTCCACGCATCCGAGCTTTCAGCGGCCACCCGATCTAAGCGTTCATAGATTCGGATTGATGCATGTGGCATTAGTTTATGTAAAAGAAATCCAAGTGTAGCACTCATTATACCCGCACCGACTAGGACTATGTTTGTTTGCTCACGACCCATAATGATCTATTTCCTCTCACAAACGTTCTACACAATTACAAGAATTAATTACTATGTTTAGTTTAACGAACCTTATTTACAGTTTGCGTTCGACTATTCTATATTTATATTCTTCTTTTGGATAGTATGCCAGAAGTATTACTCGTGTTAGCTGCTGATTCCAAATCAATTCCACAATTTCAAACTCATTGCAGGCTACATTACTTTCGACATTCAGTTTTTTTCCGAGCTTACTCAATTTCAGATGTGTTTTTTCTATCGACAATAGTTGATCTGGATATTTCATTGCGTCAATCATCGTTTGCAAATACACCTGAGGATTACTCAAACTATCAAGCACATTCCCCTTGGATTGTTTACTGTTTCCACCATATTCTTGCATTTTTTTTCGATTCATGGTTTTACTTAGATTCTCGACTACACGATCAAACAAATATTTTTTCACTAGTGTTAGCAACTGGTCGGGACTAGCACTATATCCACCCAGTTCTAAATCACAGAAATTGACACTGGTTTGCGGGACATCTCGAACCATCACTTCACCCATCATATCCATGCCTAGTGTCCGATTTTCTGCGCGGGTTGCTAACAAATAAACATATACATATGAATCCTGCTGCAAACGCTGATCATGAAAATATTGCTTAAACGCCTGATCGAGTTCGAATAGCTCCTCAAGCTCTTTTACATTAACAAACAGCGCATTAACTAACGCATTCTTTGAAAAGGATTCTTTATTCAAAAGAATAGGACTGGGAATACCTTCCGCCACTCGATTAACATAGTCATACAATGCACAAACACTTTGCCGAAGTTTTTTCCGATAACCACTGATTACTCGTAACTGGCTATTCGACGCATCCACTACCGCTTCTATTATTTGCTTATCACGAGCCAATTGCTGCTCTTTACGCAAGCGTTCATCTGACCACTGAGTGTAAAGCTGTGATAAGTAACTAAGGTTTTCGTCAAAGAACCTCCTTAAACCTGACGCTTCAGACGTACGACGCTCACCAGCCATGTTGACCCACCAATAGTTACCTTTTTGTTTCTGCCGTAATTGAACGAACAAGGTTGCGCTATGCTAAGCTTTCTATACACTTACTGTGTCGATCAGCAATTGAACTGTCTTTAATCCACCTGGAACACATTGCACGTTTTGTGGTTAAATTTCCAAACACTAGAGACTCATTTTGTGCATCTTAATATTCTATATTCTGCTATTTATTTCCTACATATGGCAAACCACTGAGTCGGTGAAAACTTTTTCTTTTTAAACTATTAGGCACAGAACTTGTTGACAGCAGATCGTGAAAACATAGGTCTAACATACCTGATGTTTCATGCTCCATGCAGATTATTCATAGAATTGTGTTTATTGACTGTTCGCAGATATACCATTACATAATTATAAAAAGTAAGCAGATTATTTAAAGCAAGCCGGAGCTTTCGTTGGTAGCTCCTCGTTAAGAATCATGTCCTCAGCACAACTACGACTTAACAACAGAAATGCATTTACCTATAACACCCCGCGGCTTAATCCATGTTAAAAACAAACTGACGCTGCCGATAGATTATTTGTTAAATCCCAAACAGAATCGTTAATTGACGAATGGTTTTTCTCCACTCTGAATAAGATTATTCAGACTCAATCAACCGACTAGGGAAAAATGTCTAATTCTCATAAACAGATAAGGCAAAAAGTTGCTGCACTACTTAAATCTGGTGCGACGAGCAATAGAATAACGATTACAGACATCACAATGCGCGGATGCACTGCTGTCTTGACTGCTCCTATTACCGAGGAGGAGGACATAACGCTGCAAATTCTAAAAAACATTGCAAATGGTAAGCGTGATAGTTTTTTACCCGCACCCGTTAGTTTAGACTCGATTTTAAAACGTAAAAGTCGTAATGGAGAATTCTACGAAGCTAAATTTAGTTTTAGACGCGTTGATTCTGTAGAACATGGCATTTCTTGGGCAATCAACAATGCCACCGCCGACGACTTTCTTTCTTCTTCCTTGCCAATCAATCACGAACAAAAAAATAACAAACATGCAAGCACTGACGCCAAAAGCGACAGCAAACTTGTGGCAATCAATTCTTCGCTGTCGATTCTTCCTGTGACCTGCCACATGTGTGGTGAACAACATATACCATTTAGAGTCCTGTCACGTCGCACAATGAAACCAGAGTCCAATATATTTGGAGTCAATCAATACAAATCCGCTTTACCCGGCAAAGAGTTTTGCAACTACAATTTGATTCGCATTACCATCTGTCCAATTTGTTATTTTGCATCATCCCAATTTCAAGACTTCATAAGAGAAGCCAGTTTAATAAAAACCAGTGAAGAGCCTTTTCATAAAGAGCCTATTGTCGACAAGTGGCTTTCAGGCAGCAGCAAACGAGAAAAGTTAGTTGAAGCTTATCAGCAGGGACTATTTGATGAAAATCGCAATATCAAACAGGCCTTGTTGTCATATGATTTAGCAATATTATCTAGCAATGCAATTTTAAAAATGCAAATGGCTAAACAAGAGAGAGCTCGAGACTATCGAATTGGACTTCAGATCGTTTCCTATATTTTAACAAAAGCCGAACTACTGATGAGCAAACAAAAAACCAGTGAGGCTGAAAATAATTTAAAAATTGCTTTAAAAAAATTACAAGAAATTTTCATATATCTCAATAACGAATCAAGCATAAAAGCAAGTTACTTAATAGGCATGATTGGCCTGTATTTCGAAATTCCCGATTTAATCAATCAAACTTTTAACTTCCTTCAACAGTATGGCAAACAAAGCAAACCGCGAGCAGGCACTGAGGAATATAAAGCCTGGCAAAAGAATTTGGAAAAATTCAAAACCGCCTATCAAGAGCGTGAGGATTTTAGTCGACGCAGGTTAAAGGGTTTTGATAAACCATTTGAATTTTAGAGATCCTCTACTTCCCTAGCCGCTTTCGCTTGACTAGTTCTTCACACCTGGCTCACACATAGCGCAGTATACAGTTTCTCGCACTGAATAACTAACTTATGTTAATCAACCAATCTTGATCAGCATTCGTAAACCATATAAACACGCCATGATATTTAGCCTATCTAATCAAAACCCTTTTGGCTAAAATCACACTAGAAACCGACATAAAGTGCTTGGAAATGCAAGCAAAACACCATAAAATCGAGCTATAAATAATAGAACAAACTTGAACCTAAAGAAACACTGCAACTCAAAGCAGGCATAAACGACCATACTTATTAACAAAAAAGGTCGACACTACATAAGAGCTTATCATGACAATTAGAACAACTCTTTTATATATGACCCTCTATATTTTCACACTGAATTCAGCATTCGCCGATGAATTTTCAAAATCACAAATACCCAACTGGGTGAAACTGACCGCGCTACCCAGTTCACAATCATCTAGCAGCGATACTCAAGATACGGACAAATTCTTACTAGTCGATCACCAATTCAATTTCCTAGGCAAGCGCCAAAGTCGTTTTTACCGATTTGCGCAAAAAATCTTAAACGAAAGTCAGCTTCAACAAGCATCGCAGATTAGCGTCGACTTTGACCCAAGCTATCAAACTGTATCGTTACACCGTTTAACCATCCATAGAGACAACAAACAGATCAATAAACTCTCGACCACCAAGGTCTCATTGATTCGCCGGGAAAAGGATTTAGAGAACTCAATTTTTGACGGAAGAAAAACCGCGACACTAATCCTTGAAGACGTTCGCATGAGTGATATTGTGGAATACGCCTACACAATTGAAGGCTCCAACCCAGTTTTTAATAATAAGAATTTTGGTGGCTTTGAAACTCAGTGGGGAGTACCAGTCAAACAGGTAAGTTACAAACTATTAGTAAACAGTAGTGAAAAATTATTTTTTAAATCCCACTACACTGATTCAAGCTTTGTTAAAACAGTCACTCCTAAACACACGCTATACGAATATAAAGCCACAGATGTTCCTGCATTATATCGCGATAAAAATACACCCTCTTGGTTTGATCCCTACCCTTGGATTCAGTTTAGTAGTTACAGACATTGGAACGAGCTTGTTAACTGGGCATTACCATTATACCAGAAGCCCGACAATCCAACACAGACTAACTATCACGCATTATTAGATATAGGTCATGAACTGTATCAGGAACAGAAAATAGTAAAAGCTCTTGATTTTGTCCAGGACAAGATTCGCTATACGGGTATTGAAGTCGGCATTGGTTCATATAAACCTAACAAACCTGATTTGGTACTTAGCCGACGATTTGGTGACTGCAAAGACAAAGTGTTACTCTTCATTAGTATTCTCAATAGCTGGGGCATTAAAGCCGAGCCCGTACTGGTAAACACTAAACGTACTAAAGACCTGGAAAATTTTTTACCTTCACCCACGATTTTCAATCATGTAATCGCACGCGTGGAATATGATGGCAGCGTATACTGGCTTGACCCAACTATGAGCGGACAAGAAGGTTCATTAAACCAAATCTTCCAACCCAGCTACGGTTTTGGACTTGTTATCCATGACAAAAACACAACCCTACACAAAATTAATACACCAATTGATCAACGCTTAAATAAAGAAATTTTCGAAACCTTTGATGTACGACCCACCGGCGAAGCCAGTTTATATGCTATAGACACCATTTACTACAATGCTGACGCGGATTCGAGTAGAAGTTTTTTTCAACAGAACAATATCGACAATATCACACGAGATTATCAAAACTATTTTGCGAAGTTCTATCCACAATTAGAAATTCACGAACCCGTCCGTATCACAGATGACAAACCTAACAACGCCTTTACCGTGCATGAGCGATACAGAATTCCTGCTTTGTGGACATTTATTGATAGCCGGAAACGCTTTGAAGCTGATTTTATTCAATCAGACTTGCATGACACGATTAAGCTGCCTCAACATACCAAACGAACGATGCCCTTATATATAGGCGCTGAGCGAGAACTCAGAGTTCATACCAATATTAAACTACCAGAACCGTGGCCAATTGAGAATCATGAACTAGAAATAAAAGACGATAGTTTTAAATTTACTAAGATAGTCAAAAAAAATGGAAACGAAATAAGTATTGATTATCATTTTGTGACATTTACAGATGCCATAGCAGCCTCAGCAGTAGACCTATATTCAAAAAATATATCACGGGCACGCGATTCTATCGGATACTATCTCTACATGAATGATCCAAATAGCAAAAATGAACAGAAACAGGTTTTCGCAAATTTGAACTGGACGTTTATATTAGTGTTGATCATGGCGTTGATGATCGCGATCATTGTCTGTCACAAAATATACAAGTACGACCCTGCCCCTAGCATTGACCAACAGAATAGCAACCTTACTGGTTTTGGTGGCTGGTTAATTCTGCCGACTTTAGGTTTAATACTATCCCCTTTTCGCTTACTCAATGACCTTTCTGATTACACTAAATTTTTTCAAAATGATTTATGGCTCACACTAACCACACCTGGCTCTGATGCGTATAACGTTTTATGGGCGCCATTTATTTTGCTTGAAGTTGTCGCCAATACTTTTAGTTTTGTATTTTTGTTACTTGTTATAATCCTTTTCTTTAACAAACGCAGTTCTGCGCCAATGATGTATATTGCATTAGTGCTTAGCGGAATAATTATTCAGTTCAGCGATTATTATTTCGGGATGCAAATTCCCGCGATAAAGGCAGAAATCAAATCCGCAGAATTTGCTCAGCTGACTACAGCAGCTGGTGTAAGTTTACTTTGGGTAATCTACTTTTTAGTGTCTCGACGGGTTAAAATGACTTTCACTAAGCGTCACAGAACCACTCATGATCAAACTTTTGATAGTGAATCAGCAACCGATCAACCAGCGCCGGTTATTCATGAGATAAAAAATCTTCCCGACGACAAGCCATAAATATACGAGACTCGATTATTGCACTGATCCACAAATAACTCGAACGAAGGTTTAGCGAGTCTGTTGCTGATTCATGTTACTTCTTTGAATTTTTAGAAACCTGGTAAGCACTACTGAGTCATGCCACTCACGAACACGACAAGCAATCACTAATTCTGAATTTTTTTCCAACACCAGCTAAATAGTGACAAACTTTAAATCTAATCACGTCACCCGCCTAGCCTCAAAGACCATTCGCATAAACAATCCTGGCATCCAATGTTTAGTTGCACATTTGCTCACAAGATCATTCCTAACTGCTACAATAATACCCACACATACATACTAATTCGGAGTTGACTATTATGCCCCTGCAACAACAATCAAGTCAGCACAAGAATAGTCCACCCTTGCTAGAACTCGGTTTTCGAATATTTTTTCTTGGCGCAGGGCTATTCGCTATCATTTCTCTTGTAAGCTGGGGTGCTGTAATTTTTTCTTATTTTGCCCCTCATCTGCAACAAATGAGTACCAGCCAATGGCATGCTCATGAAATGATTTTTGGCTATGCTGTCGCAGTTATTGCCGGATTTTTGTTAACCGCCGTACGAAACTGGACAGGCATACAAACGATTGTTGGCAAGCCGCTTTTGGCCTTATTTTGTACCTGGGCAATCGCACGGCTTGCATTTTTATTAGGCATCTACGCTGTCCATATTGCACTATGGTTCGATATGCTTTTTGCTGTATTTTTAGTTTATAGTGTCAGCATTCCAATTTTCAAAACCAAACAGTGGCATCAATTATTTCTATTAACAAAGCTAGTATTATTGTTTGCTGCCAACCTACTATTTTATCTAGGTCTGTTCAACATAATTGATAATGGCGTTTTCATTGGACTCTATGGCGGACTGTTTTTAGTCATTGCCATTATTTTTAATATGGCAAGGCGCGTGCTGGCATTTTTTATTGAGCGCGGCATTGATGATCCGGTCAAACTTTGGCAAAACAAATGGCTCGATGGGGCGATTTATTTATTTCTGATAATATTTATTAGTAGTTATTTATTCATTCACACTGAAGAGATGACAAACATATCCGCCGTGGCCATTGCTGTGCTGAATAGCATTCGACTTGCGGCCTGGCATCGGGCCGGTATTTGGCGGAGAAGCCTGCTATGGAGTTTATACTTAGCTTTCTGGTTTATTAATCTTGGATTTATGCTCTTTGCCGCAAGCGAAATGTTAATGATCAGTAAATCTGTCGCTATTCATACGTTGACTGTGGGCGGTATCGGAATTTTCACACTCAGTATGATGTGTCGTATTTCCCTAGGTCACACGGGTCGGGATGTGAGTCAGCCGCCAAAGGGCGTCGCTTATATCTTAGCCCTAATGTTAGTTGCGGCCTGTGTACGTATACTTTTCCCCATCGCCGCGCCAGATTACTATTCATGGTGGATCAGTAGTTCACTGCTATTGTGGCTACTGGCTTTTTGCATCTTTGTGTGGGTGTATTGGCCGATCATAAGTCAACCACGACCTGATACAATGCCTATTATCAAGCCAAAGAATTGATCATTCCAGCAATCGGCCTAAAATAATTCTAGTCGCTAAACACTTAGTTTGGCTTTCTTAAACAGAATAGCATATGATAATTTGCGTTAACCTGGCGAACCAGAGACCTTATTATGAAAAACCTTAAAACCTTCTACTTTTGCTCTTTGCTTATTCTAGTCAGTGCCTGTAGTGCTCATATTCCAAGTAAACATGAAACTACCGCATCAAATTTGTCAGCCAAGTATTCTGATTTGCGAGAGCAAATGCACCCTCAGATTATTAACGCCATGCGAAAACACAAAATTACTGGCATGAGTATTATTTTAATTGACCAAAGTGAGATTGTTTGGGGAGAAGGATTTGGCTACGCAGACCGACAGAAACAAATTCAGGCCGACGTAAACACTTTATATAAGGCCGGGTCCATTTCCAAACTTTTCACTGCCACTGCCATTATGCAGCTCGTTGAACAGGGCAAAGTGGATATTGACGCGCCAATTCAGACGTATATTCCCGAACTTAAAATTAAATATCATTTTCAAAATAATAATCCCATCAGCTTACGTCACATCATGACTCATCGATCTGGGCTGAGTGGGGATAAGTTTGCGGGCATGTTTACTCAACAAGCAGAACGATTTGATGGCGAAGTTGCCTATTTAAATTCCATTCACCAACCGTTTGCACCGGGACAATTAACTGCTTATTCCAATTTGGCTACCGACCTGCAAGGCGTGGTTGTGGAGCGTGTATCTGGGATGAAATTTGAAGAATATATAGAAAAAAATATTCTTACTCCTTTACAAATGCAGCATGCAAGTTTTGACGATGCAAAAATTGATGCCTCGCTTTTGTCGAAACCCTATCGCAAAAACAAGGAACAACCACACTATCAAATCCGCAACCGTCCCGCCGGGAACTTACACGTTTCTGCTTTGGAATTGGCAAAATTTGCCAACATGGTTTTACAAAAAGGTAGTCCAATCATACAAAGCACAACACTGGACTCAATGCTAGTTCCGCAACACTTCGAAAGCGAGTATGACGCTAATGCGATGTTTGGATTAAATTGGGTAGTTCGCAGACCACCCTTGGACTACCTGGGCAAAGTTGCGTGGCACAACGGGGGAACAATCAATTTCATGAGC
>JAOUJM010000335.1 GCA_029883265.1 Gammaproteobacteria bacterium | reverse complement strand
TCCTGATTGGAATTGCTGCGGTGCTTCGATTGGTTATGCCGGTGGTGGTGAATTGCCTCGACTTGCATTGAATGCACGAAATCTTGCGTTGTCTGAAGAAGCGAATCCAGGACAAGATGTGGTCGCAACTTGTGCGGCTTGTTGGTTATCCGCACGTGAAACCAAAGAACGCCTGGAACACGACAATATTTTAATGAAAGAAACCAACGAGGCCTTGGCTGAAGCCGGTTTGAATTACAAAGCCAGCCAAAACGTACGCCACATGGCTGAGGTTTTAATTGAAGATTTTGGTTATGACGCACTTGGCGCAAAAGTTAAAAAACCGTTGGAAGGCATAAAGATCGCGGGTTATGTTGGCTGCCAAACCAATCGTCCGTTTGGTATTGATGGTGAGTCTTATGAAAACCCCATGTACTTGGACAAATTAGTAGAAACCATGGGCGCTGAGGCATTAAGTTCATATGATAAGAAAGTGCAATGCTGTGGTGGCGCACTAGCCTTTTCAGAACCCGAAAAATCCCAAGCCATGATAAAAGACATTATCGAATCAGCGTATGATCACGGCGCGGAAATGATTGTCACGCCCTGCCCTGTTTGCCAATTGAATACGGAAGCTTATCAGGATCAAATAAATGCTAAATACAATACCAAGTTCAATATGCCGGTGGTTTATTACAGCACCTTGATGAGCGTGGCTTATGGCAAAAACGTTGCGGAGTCGGGTTTGAATGGGCAGATGATTCGAGCGAAGAAGTTGGATGAGATAGCGGCGAAATAGGGTTTGCTTTTCATTGCACCTTGTTTATTTGTTTCGCAAAATACGCGGAGCCTAGTTGAATGCCGGTGTCGCCCGGCAAGGTGAGTTACTTTTCTTTGCGCGTATGGCCTTTATGCCCTTTGGGTAAAAGAAAAGTAACCAAAAGAAAGGCCGCCCGATTGTTTGGCTTGCGACGTGAGCGCAGCGAACTAGGACTTAATGATACGCATAAGCGGTTTTAAAGTGAAAAACGCACTTCCCTCGTTTCTCATATTTTTCAGGCCACTCACCCAAACTCGCGACGAAAAACATCGCTCAAACATGGGTTCGTTTTCCCTGAAAAATCGCGAGACTCGGCTACACAAACGGGAAGGAAAAACCAAAACCCATTATTCGGGAATAGGCAGCAAAACCAGCACTGGGACCGCGAGAAATTGGTTTTACATAGCTTTAGCAGACTTATCTAAGCCAAAGCGATGTTTGCTTCGGCGAGTTGTCTGCGTTATGTAAAAATTAATTTTTACATAACGCAGCAGAGTACTTTAGAACCGCTAGCGCGTTTCATTAAGTATTTCCTGCGCTAGCGCTCCGGTCACAGCTTTGGCTACTTTCACCCTAAAGGGCATAAGCCGAAGTACCTGACCCGTGGGTTGGTTTATGCCCGTCAGGGGTAAGACCCGCATATAGATTGGGCTTCGCGTTTTTTGCGAAACATTATTAAAAATTTAAGATAGGCATGATAAACATACTATCTATAAGTAACGCTGTAGGCGCTGGTTCATCCACGAAATACGATCAGTCAATTGACTCTTTCGCGGCTGATATCCTGAAGGGCACAAGAGCCGCTCCTACTAAAAATTGAAAAATTAGAGGTCACCGTGTCAGAAATACAAGATTATAGCGAATTAGAACTTAATCAGATAAAACAAATCCTCAAAGAGCGATTTGGCAAAGACTTGCAACTGGATTTAGCCGACGCCGAGTTGCGTTTAGATCCGAGTACACCGGTTTTAACCGCCTGCCCTACTGTTTTTTTTAAACAGGCTGAAACTAACTTTGTGCTGTTTAAAACTGGAGAGTCGCGTTACCGTTGTTTGTTTTTTTATAAAAACAATGAGCAATTTGGTACCGGCAAAGACGAATATGATGATTTACAAGATTGTGTGATTACTTTATTACAGGTCCATGCTGATCATGAACTTGAACGTGCAGATAAATAATTGAGTTAACTTGGGTAACGGAATTATTTGTTTTAACCTTCACGAATAAGTTTCTTGAAAAGCGACGACCTTAACAGGGAGGAGCTTTTAATGTCTGAAGCTAAAAATGCGTTTTATGCGCAATCAGGTGGCGTTACTGCCGTAATTAACGCCTCTGCATGTGGTGTCATCGAGACCGCACGCAAACATCCATCCAAAATCGCCAATGTCTATGCCGGTCGCAACGGCATTATTGGCGCGCTCACCGAAGATTTAATCGATACTAGCCAAGAAAGCGATTCAGCCATTGCCGCACTTCGGCATACCCCATCCGGCGCATTTGGTTCATGCCGTCATAAGCTAAAAAGTCTGGAAGAAAACCGCGCCGAATATGAACGTTTAATCGAAGTATTCAAAGCGCACAATATCGGCTATTTCTTTTATAACGGTGGTGGCGATTCGCAGGATACCGCACATAAAGTTTCACAAATCGGTGAATCGCTGGGTTATCCAATCACCGCTGTGGGCATTCCTAAAACCGTCGATAATGACTTACCCATTACCGACAATTGCCCGGGCTTTGGTTCTGTGGCTAAATACGTCGCTGTTTCTATTCGTGAGGCTGCGTTTGATGTGGCTTCTATGGCCAAAACTTCAACCAAGGTATTTGTCATGGAAGTTATGGGACGCCATGCAGGTTGGATTGCCGCAGCCAGTGGTTTAGCCTGTGAAAAAGAAGGCGATGCACCGCATATTATTTTATTTCCGGAAATTGAATTCGATAAACCTGCATTTTTGCAAAAAGTAAAACATTCGGTCGATAATTATGGTTATTGTGCCCTTGTGGTATCCGAAGGCGTGCGCAACCCCGATGGTCAATTCCTTGCGGAAGCCGGTGGTAAAGATGCCTTTGGCCATGCACAATTGGGCGGAGTCGCACCAGTAATTGCACAAATGATCAAAGACGAATTGGGTTATAAATATCACTGGGCAGTTGCCGATTATTTACAACGCGCAGCACGCCATATCGCATCCAAAACGGATGTTGAGCAGGCTTATGCTTTAGGCCAAGCGGCAGTGCAATTGGCTATCGACGGCCAAAATGCAGTCATGCCTACAGTGGTGCGAACTTCTGATAATCCTTATCAATGGGAAATTGGTTCATGTAATCTCGCCGATGTGGCTAATGTGGAAAAAATGATGCCACGTGATTATATAACCGAGGATGGATTTGGGATTACCGAAAAATGTCGCACTTATCTGCAACCTTTAATCGCAGGTGAGGACTATCCACCATTCAAGAACGGCTTACCCGATTATGTTGAGTTAAAAAATGCGCCTGTAGCAAAAAAACTCAATACGGAATTTGCCATTTAAAACCTAGGTTTTTATTCGTCTCGTTAAGCCCTTTGCGCAATCAAAGGGCTTTTTTATAACAAAAAAATAGACATACTTTTTCTAGCACCCTATTTCAATTAAGCATGAAAAAACCCAAATGAAACGTCTTCAAGTTTAGTCAAATTTGACAAATTATGAGAAAATAGGCGCATCTATATGCCTAAAACTCAGGATTATGACTTTGACAGTGAAATGGATAGTTATAGCGTATGCAATTCTAATACTTCTACTTAATGCTTGCGCCAAAGGTATTGACGAAGTCAGCCAACTCGACTTACCGCTTGCTCATGCCCAATCCATTCAACTCGATGAAGATTCGACAATTGTCATCGAACTGTCGGGCATGGACAACGATGGCAATATTGTGAACTACATTCTCATATCCGAACCCGAATTCGGCCAACTAAGTGGTGAGTTGCCAAGCATCAACTATACACCTAGAGAAAATTTTTACGGCAATGATAAATTTAGTTTTGCTGTTATTGATAACCAAAACCGTCAATCTCAGCCCGCAACAATTTCGATTAAAGTCATCAGTATCAATGACAGTCCTATTGCCAAAGGTCAAACAATTGAGCTTACTGAAGATACGCAGAAATCCATTAGACTAGACACTTTCGACGACGGCACAGTTTCACGTTATGAAATTTCTGCGCAACCCAGTCATGGCACTATTAGCGGTGACTACCCTAATTTAAACTACCAACCGCATCTTAACTACTGGGGTGAAGATCGCTTTGAGTTTATTGTTTATGATAATGAAGATGCTGCGTCAGACAGTGCTACGGTTATCCTTAATATCCAACCGGTCAATGACGCGCCTATTGTTATATCACAACTCATCACCACGCCTGAAGATATTGCGGCGGACATTAGCGTTTTCGCAAATGATGTCGAAGGCAGTGACGTAACATTCACTTTAGTCGATAACCCTCGAAACGGCGTATTAAGCGGTGAGTTGCCCAACGTACGCTATACACCCAATAATGATTTTTTTGGTGAAGACCGATTTACTTTTTACGCCAGTGACGACAGCAATCTACAATCAGCTACCGCGACTATTCGTATTAATGTTGGCGCCAGCAATGATCGACCACTGGCACAGGCTCAACAAATTAATTTGGA
>JAOUJM010000080.1 GCA_029883265.1 Gammaproteobacteria bacterium | reverse complement strand
GTCGTGCTGCAAGCTGAGCGGCTGTTTTTTTATCATGTTTGGAAAGAATAAGCGATTGTGTTTGTTTAAGCCAATGCCAGGCGACTTGATTATCTTTCAAAGGTTCATTGCCCGGTTGGCGAAACTCGGCAATTGCCTGAAGACTGTCTTCTAAACTTTCTGCCAGTTCAGGATATTCGCGTGCAATTCTTAGTGAGGATGCATCGATTGCTAATAATACAGAACGATCCAACCAAACGAGTAAATTCGCATACAAATCTCTAAACAAACCAGATGTGGTAAATAATACATCGCGGCGTTGGCCAATGTCTTCTAGAGGAATGCGTTCAATACCTTGGAAAATTCCACGCGAATTCCATACAGGGCGTATACCCAAAAGATTCATGCCGAAACCAACCATAGCGCCTTCATCACGTACGGTATCAGATGCCCATAAAACAATGGCTTCGCGTTTACCTTGAGTGAACTGATTTGATGCTTTGGCGTTATTAACTAAGGTTTGCGCAAGTTGATAACCAATTTTTGTCGGCAATAAGCTGCTATCAAGTGCATGAAAATTGCGCCCGGTCGGTAAAACCTCAGGCGAACGCACGGGATCATTGCCTTTTCCGGGCGAGACAAATTTTCCGTTTAATGCATTTAATAAAGCGGCAAGTTCGTTTTTAGGTGATTGCCGCAACAAGTTTTCAATTTCTTCCGGATGATCACCGGCAATTGAATCACGCATGACTTTTACATGCTTGTCGGACCATTCGCCAGCAAATACATGTAAACCCAATGGCATAAAATCCTCTTGCATTTTTGTCAGAAAATGTCCGACTTCATGTACCAATAATGTGTCATCGATTTGCTCAAAAGCGATGCCGCGCGTGATCAGTTCCTGTTGCATATTGGACTTAATTGCGTCAACTAAATTAAGTTCAGCAATTGATTGTCGAATGTTGGCGACGGTTTTTTGTTTTACAATTTCACTGCCATTGATATTGGCTTCATAGGTTTCCACTAATTGCCGTAATTGTAATAAATCGTCGTAAAGTGGTGTGGTTTGTAACGGTGGTGTCAAGTGATCAATCATTACGGCTAAACCTCGACGTTTGGCTTGAATACCTTCACCGACACCATCAACAATATAGGGATAGATTCCAGGAATATCGCCAGCAATAATTTGTGAATAGTCATCTTCACTTAATCCAACTTGTTTGCGTGGTAAAAATTCATAAGTTGAGTGCCGACCTAAATGAATGATCGCATCTGCTTTAAAATCTTGGTTTAGCCATTGATAAAAAGCGAGGTAATGATGCGTGGGTGGAAAGCTTGTATTTGCGTGCAATAGTTCCTCATTCAGCTCCCAGCCGCGTGGCGGTTGTGGACCTAAATAAACATTATTGAATTGCACACCAGGAAAAACAATTTTTTTATTGTTTTGCAGAATCGTCCCTGGTGCTTCCCCCCATCCTCGTAAACCTTCAATATTCGATTCTATAATTGCTTGAACCAGTATTTCCGCTTGTGGCCAGTCGGCTTTACCTTGTAATGTGTTTTCATAATTAGAATTTAGCTGTTCAAGTAAGGACAATACGCGTTGTTTCGCGGGATGCACACTACCTTCCACTAAATGCCTAATATCGCCCATGATGCGTTGCCGCAATGCGTTAGCGATTTCAGTTTTGCCAGCATCCATACCTTGACGAAAGCCTTGTTGCAAAAAGGCCAAGGGTCCGTGTTGCATTTCGGCTTGCACGCCTGGGGGCAAGGTTTCAAACCATTGTTTGTAATCCGTCGTTTTAAAATAGAATTTACTCTGATAAAGCTGCTGAGTCGCTTCTTTGCTATTCGGTAAATAAACGCCTTGCGCTTGCAGTAAATCTAGTAAGGCCTCTGCGTTTTTTGGAAGTTCGCCAACATCGTATCCATTTTTTTTCAGCTCATTTAATACAAGCCACAGGGATTGTGGCACATCAAGATTATCTGCCCCAATATTATGACGTCCCGGTGGGTGGTTGTAATACACGATTGCAACTCGTTTTTGTTTGTTTGTTTTTAACTGTAATTGATTCCAATTTTTAATTCGAGCAACCAGTTGTTGAATATTGCTTTCAACGAGTTTTTGCTGTTGAACGCGGGCACCTGTCATGGCGTCAATTTTAGTTTTTCCTGCGGCGCTTAAAATAAACGCCTGCGATATACCTTGTAATTCCGGCATGGCGACACGATAGTGCACGCTATTCCAGGCTAAGCCATCGGCGGATAACAGCCAATCATCGTAATCCCTATCATGCATGCGTATGCCTTTGAGCACTGGCACGTTCAATTGCTTTAATAATTCGGTTACTTGTTTGCGACCAACACTACCACCCAGAACAAAATCTTGTAAAACTAGAATTGCACTCAGTTGCTGTTGCTGCGCAAATGGTTTTAAACGTTTAATGGCGTCGACTGTTGCATCACCCCAACGACTCAAAACGGCAACGCAATAAAAATCATCACGTGGAAAAGTTTTACAAATCTCATCAAGCAAAATACGATCAGTTTGTTCGCTTGCCGCATGGTGATCGATAATGGCAACTAATTTTTGTTGGCGTTTAAGTTTAATTTGTTGCAAATCTTGAATCGTCGATAGGGGGTCATACACCAGAATATTTGGTTGTGATGCCAAGGCTTGCACCCGAATTGTTGAGTCTTGTGTTTTCAATAACAAAGCAATCAAATTTTTTAAATTTTGATGACCTTTGCTATGCCAATAGGCTCTTGCGCGAATCCAAAAAGCCAAATCGGGATAAGTTTTGATTTGTTTATTGACTAGATCAAGCAACGATTCATCAGCTTGAGGATTTTTTGTGAGTTGCTTTAGAACATTGTCATCATATTTCTGAAAGATCAATCGCTGATCTATGTAACTGAGTTTGCTCAAGTCACGGTCACTGCTAGTGACAACCAGTGGTTTTGTTGGATTGTTAATGAGATTTTGTAATCGTTTGGCAATATCGCCAAACATACCGGCAATAAAAATCACATCAGCATGTGCCAACAAGTCTTGTACTTGCTCATTACTTAAATTGTCCAATTGTGGCTTACTGCGAATTGAAACCGAATGTTTAGGATATTGTTTTATAAATTCATGTGCAGCATTGTTGGTTTGTTCCAACGAACGATCGGATACAACAATTAAAAGCTCAGCCGCGTGTAGAGGTGATAATAGCAGCAGAAAAATAGAAAAAAGCGTTAAAAAACGTTTGTTGAGCTGGTGATCCATAGAAGCTTCCTAAGCGAGAGGAAACAAGTGACTGATAAGCAGAAGAGGGGAATATAAACCCTGTTCACCGCCCACCGCAGCAATTCAGTCGCGTCCTCAGGCCGGTCTCCGGGCTTACGAGTTTTTAAAAAACAATACCTTCCCATGCATAGCACAGTGGTAACACATTGTTTTTAACTCGATTACCGTTGCGGGGGCAGCGTTGGAATTGCCAATGGCTCACCAACTTCCCGATTACTTCCTTAAAGGAACACCTGAGTTGCACAGACGTTAACAAAGAGCGGTGACATAAATCAAGGGAAATATCCAATCCAGGATATAAGTAAGGTAAGAGATCATGCGATTACAGAATAATTTTAAGCGGCTAAAACTTCAGCGATAGTATTGATTAGTGTATCCATGTCCACGGGTTTTTCCAAAATCTTATTCGCGCCAAAACGGTTAGCAAATTCAAGATAATGGCGTGTATCCAAGGCGGCTCGACCCGACATGGCAATAATTTTAACACTGGGATATTTTTTCTTTACATGAACGATGAGTTCCAGACCATCCATTTCCGGCATAATTAAATCCGTGATTACTAAATCTGCTTGAAAATTTTCGTAAAGATCCGCAGCAATTCGACCATTTTCGGCTTCTTTAGCCTCATGTCCCTGCATTTCAACCACTTGCTTGACAAAACCGCGAATGGATTCTTCATCATCAACAATAAGTACTTTTGCCATAAGTTTTATAAGTCCGTTTTTGGCATAATCTAGTATGATTTCGACAGCAAAACAGTAAACTGGAGTGATTTATTTAATCAGAATTTTTATATGATCTAACAAATCTTCCAAATCAATAGGTTTGTCTAAAATGATTTCTGCACCAAAGGATTTTGCCAAACCCAAGTAATCACGGGAAGAAACTTTTCCGCCACCGGAAATTGCAATTAGCTTAGTATTAGCATGATTTTTTTTAACATGCATGATGACTTCAATACCATCGACATCAGGCATAATTAAATCGGTAATGACAAGATCAAACTGATGTTGTTGCAGCGCTTCAATGCCTTCGCGACCATTAAGCGCACTCGCGACAGAAAAACCTTCTTCTTGAAGTAATTCGGATAGAACACTATTAAATGTTTCCTCATCATCAACCACGAGTATACTTTTCATGGCAGTAACAACCTTGTTTGAGTTCGTCAATGCCATATATCGAACTAAATTTTTAAAACTGAAATCATTCGAAATGAATATAACTGATTATTTTTGTTCGATTTGATTAAGCGAAGGTTTTTAAAAAGCACTTTGTGGAAGGTAGGTCAGTGCAATCATTTTTGTTTTAAAAAATTTTAAGTGAGCAATCTAACCATCAGCGCCAAATTTGATACAATAATTCCACGCGATTTTTTTCACGGCGATAATTTACATAGCTCACAACAAAAATACATTCGAGTGCAATCGCAATAAAAACTAATAATGCTTCGTTTAAAAGCAAGCCTGAAAATAGCATTGCGCTTACGATAATATGAATCAATACGATCATCTCTCGGTACCTCTAAATACTGCTAAAACAGTTATTTTTTAATGTCCGTAAGCATAGAACAAGGACTTGAAAAAACAATACACCATAGGTGCTAGTAGACAGACTTTGGCTATCAAACCGCGTCTAAGTTGCTGTTAAACGTCAGCTTAGATGTTTGTAACATTTGTGTAAAACTCAATAGTGCTTGCATTTAGCAATGTTAATAACCGATTAGCAATTTCTTGGTTCCATTGGTTTTTGTGATTTAGAACAAAACAAATAATCTCAAACGCAGGTGTATAAACAAGCTTGAATTGATTAGTGGCGTTTTAGATAGGAAATTTTTTCTGTGCATTATACCTGTGACAAAATCTCAAGGTAAAATCCTTAGCTTAGACCTGATTGGATTTCAGCTTTAGCTCAAATTTTAAAGCCAGTAAAAATTATGTTTTTTCTAAAAGAGATAAATCGCCTCAAGTTAGAAAAATTTTAAATTGAGTTCATCCGGCCTAGCGACGCTGAGAGCACAAAGAAACATCGAGGGAATCATTATCATGCCTAGTCTAATCTCGTCTTGGAAGAGTCCTGAAGGCGCTATACGCGCAATTAGCTTGAGTCTAAATCCACATAAAAAATGCTGCAGAGGATTCTTTATCGCACCATCTGAGATCAATTGATATTGGTCCAAGTCCAGATAGCAATTGAAGAGTTAATTCCTCGGTAGAAAAACAGTTTTATTGGATTAAGACAGGGTCTAACTCGCAAAATCCATCGTTAAAAAGCGGCGAAAATAATAAAACCAAGTCTAAATCTGGGTAAAAACCCGCTGTTTTTAGCCATGAGCAGCTGGTCGTTTGCGATGAAAATCACGTGAAAACTCGTATGGGTGGCTAACTGACTGAAAAATCGTAAATTATCCAATATTTGGAGTCAGTCCAAATTGTTCCACGGGAAACCCTTGTTAAATGTCAATAGCCTAGGCGATTTTTTTTAAGCTGGCTAAATAACTGTTCCACAAATTAGACCCTGTCTCTGGATTTTCCCAGCACACTGTGAATACACTAGGGTTTCCCTGAGCTAAGGATTTTTCGCACCCTATGTTACACCTGCATTTGTCCAACCGAGTTTCCATTTTTATCGATCAACTGATTGATATATTGGAAAAAAGTCCGCGTCCCCAAGTATTGGCACGACGTCATGTGGTGGTGCCGAGTATGCTCGTGGCCAAGTATCTAAATTTGCAGTTGGCGCAAAAACAAGGGATCGCGGCGAATATCCAATATCTACTACCGGCAGAATATATTTGGAAAGCCTTGGCAGATCTGCAGCTAGAGCTACCGGCTCAAGCGCAGTTTGAAAGCTCGGTATTGCATTGGCGCATTTATGCTTGGTTATGCAAAGCGGAAAATATTCAGAATTACAGCGAGTTAAACTCGTATTTAGATCCTAGTCCCAGCAGCCGGCGACGCACATTTCAACTCGCAGCCGAAGTCGCAGGTTTGTTCAATAAGTATTTGATTTATCGGGCGGACTTATTATACCAATGGCAGCGCAAACGGGACCAAAGCGACTGGCAGGCCGCGCTTTGGTTTGATTTGCGGCAGAAAGCAGCAGAGGCGTTCTGGGGGGATTTACCTGAGTTGTTGGCGGTTATAGATTTTAGTCAGCTACCATTTTCCAATTTATTATCTCAAGCCACGGTATTTTTTGGAGTAGCTGATTTTAGTCCTGGATATTTGGCTGTCTTAGAAAAAATTGCGGGAATCAGTGAGCTACATTTAATGCTAATGAATCCTAGTTCGTATTACTGGGGTGATGACCTCAGTACAAAGACCCGTAGCTTACATGAGTTGATGCTTGCGCAACGCGGACAGGACAGTCAATTAAGTTATCTGGATGAGGGTAATCGCCTACTCGCATCCTTGGGACAACATAGAGACCAGCAATTTGATCTAATTTGGAGCCTAAATCCGCAAGAGATTGATGCTTATGAACCACCGACAGGTAGCAGCTTGCTTAGCTTGCTTCAGCAAAACCTATATGAACCAGGTGAGGTCGCTACCCAAGCGTATGCAAAACCCATAAATAGTGATGATCAAAGCCTGCTTATTCATAGTTGTCACAGTCCACTGCGGGAATTGCAGGTTTTATATGACTACTTGCTCGACTGTTTTCAAACCATGCCTGAACTACAGATGCATGAGGTATTGGTGGTAGTACCTCAGCTTGACCAGTACGCGGGCTTTATTCCTAGTGTTTTCAAGTATGGGGCTGGGCCAAGCATGGGGTTTTGCATTAGTGATAGCCAGGACAGTTTTCTGCAAAGTGTTCGAGATATTTTACATAAGCTGTTGACGCTTAATCAGAAACTACTCGATGTAACTTGGTTAAATGATGTACTGCATTACCCCTTAATCCGCGCTAACTTCGAACTGACTCAGCAAGACCTATCTAAGTTACAGTTTTATATGGAAAAATTAGCAATCTACTGGGGTGTGGATGGAGCTGAACTGGCGCAGCAAGAGCTGCCGCAACATCTTAATACTTGGGATGCTGGGATTCAACGTTGGATGCTGGGCTATGCTATGGGCGATGTTAGTCCCAATATGTTCAATGACTTGCTGCCGATGCCTGATGTTGATCCTGGTGATAGTGATCTGTTTAGTAAATTCTTGTTATTTTACAATAAGTTATTGCAGTTGAAGAGTAATCTTCTTGAAGCCCGCAGTATCGAGGAGTGGCGCCAAACCTGTCAACAAATGGTAGATGATTTTTTCTATTTCGAAGCAGATGAATTGGTGGCAAAAATTCAGCTAAACCAGGCGCTGGATCAGTTAGTCCAGGCAAGCGAATCGGCACAATTTAGCGAGGTTTTGCCTTTGCCGGTTTTCATCCAAGCTTTAGAACAAATCTTTGCCACCCGCCAGGCAAATATTGTCTTACATCAAGACGCCATCGTTTTTGCAGCACCGCATCAGGTGAATAATATTGAGTTTAAAGTCATTGCTATGTTAGGCATGAATGCTGATGCTTATCCACGCCCTCAAACCCAATTGATATTCGATCATAGTTTGCAAGATAAACGTTTGGGTGATGCCAATCCACGGGATTTAGACCGTGACTATTTTCTGCAATGCCTGGTGAATTGCCGTGACTATTTACATTTGAGTTTTGTTGGACAGCATCATCAAGATAATAGCCAACGACCCATGTCGAATCTTATAGCGGAATTGTTGGATTATATGGATTCTAATTTTGAGATTGAAGGCGCGCCAAGTGGGCAAAGTCTGTCGCAGCAAATTTGTATTAAACATAAAATACACGGTTTTGACTCAGACTATTTCAAAAGTGGCAGCCGATTGTTCAGCTATTCCCAAGCCTGGGCTCAGGCTGCGCGACACTTCGAACAGTCGGGTTTACAGGGCAAAGTCCAGTTCGCCAATGGCCCGGTTCAAACGCCGGACAGCCAGGAAATCAATATTCAGGATATGTTGATTTTTTTCCGAGACCCATCGGCGTATTTTCTTAAACAACAATATGGCATCGACTGGCGTGAATACCTCAACCTGGCGGATGCCGAGGAACCCTTGCTCGATGACAAACTTAATCAATATCAGTTGAAACAAGCCATCGAACAATTTGCCCGGCCGGCAGATTTACATGATAAAAACCGCTTGAAAACCTACTTGCAAAATCAAGGACTCATGCCGATGGGGGCCGTCGATGAGTTTTTTCTACAGCAGCAATTACAATACTTTCATAAGCTCGAACAGGAATTCAATTTGGATCGCATTCATTACCGAAGTTTGCAGTTGAATATTGAACTTGGCACCTGGCGAATTTCTGGTTTGCTCAATTGTATTGATAACCGTATGGCGCTATTTGTTGAATACGGAAAATTTAAAGCGCATCGTTTATTGAGTGCTTGGATTAAATTTTTATGTCAGGCCGCGATGCAACAAGAATGTAACGAAGCGTATTTGCTTTGTACGGATAAACAAGTATCTATGCAATTGAAGTCTTTAGATGTTTTGCAGGTCTTAGGAAATTACGCTGAACTATTTATGCAGGGTCAACAACAATTAACTCCGTTTTTCACGCAAACCTCCTATGATTACGCCAGTGAAAAAAAACCAGAGAATCGATTAAGCAAAGCGCGTAAAACTTGGTTGGGTGGTTTTGAGCAAAAAGGCGAAGCTGAATCTTTAAGTAATCAATTACTTTACGATGAAACTATTTTGCAAACGTCCGCATTCGAAGGGCTTGCACACTTGGTTTATGATGACATTATTCAACATTGCAAGCTGAGTAATATATAAATGCAAAAAACCAATGTATTCTCAATATTAGAAACACCTTTGCAAGGGAATAACCTGATTGAGGCTAGCGCCGGTACAGGGAAAACCTATGCGATTAGTTATTTGTTTTTACGTTTTTTATTGCAGACCGATGCCGATATAAGCGCCATTCCCGTGGTCACGTTTACCACGGCTGCCACCGAAGAATTGCAAACGCGAATACTGACCTTATTGCAAATCGCACAAAAAGCATTTGCTACGGGGCAATCGAGTGATGCAACCTTGCAGCAATTAATTGATCAAAGTGAAAATAGATTGCGTGACGAGAAAAAAATCGCGCATGCAATAAACTGTTTTGATCAGGCTAGCATTTCCACAATTCATGGTTTTTGCCAGCGATTATTGCGCGAATGTCCTTTGCAGTTAACTTCAGGGTTTAACGCTGAACTACTTAGCGATGTCAGTCCGGTATTAAAGGATAGCGCGAATCAGTTTTGGCGGCGACATAGTCATCAATTTCATCCACTGTTTGCTGAATACCTGATGCTGAAAAACGTGACACCACAAAAATTAATTGCAAATATGCCGCCTTTTCTAAATAAACCGTTTATTCAATTTTTCGATTCTGATACTTCATCAATAATCGATTTTGCAGCATTAGCGGCAAACATTCATTCATGCTACCAAAAAATAAAAACATCTTGGTTTGAACAGCGCGAGGAAATTGTTGAGTTTTTATTGCACTCAAAATCAATCAATCGTAACAAATATAAGAAACCAACAGTGACGCTGGGTATTGCAAATCTTGAGGAATATCTTACCCGTTCGTTGTTTTCAATCGAATTGCCAAAGTTCTGCTTAAAGTTAACAAATACAGCTTTACACGAGGCGCTGAATGCCAAGCAAAGTTTGATTGAGTTCGACTTGTGGCATCTCATGGAAGAATATGTCGAATTGAATGAACAAATTCATGCTGTGTGTCGTAGTGAATTGGTTCTATTGTCGAAGCAGCTATTTTTATATCTTGAGCAAGATTTAAGTGATTTTTGTCTAGAAAACAACATTAGTACGTTTGATTCATTGCAAAGCGATTTATATGCGGCATTACAAAACCAGGCAGCTAGCAGTTTGAAACATCTAGTGACTAGTCGCTATAAAACTGTGCTGGTTGATGAGTTTCAAGATACCGACCCCATTCAATATGAAATCTTAGAAACGCTTTTCTTGAATAATGACATGCCCAGCTTTCTTATTGGTGATCCTAAACAAGCCATCTATGGATTTCGGGGTGGTGATATTTTTACCTATCTACAGGCCACCTTGACGATTGAACATTTGTGGGTGTTAGAAACCAATTGGCGCTCGGCAAGCGATTTGGTAGAATTTTGCAATTTTGCATTTAGCGCTGAAAATGCTTTTGTTATTCCGCAAATTAAATTTTTTCATTCCAAAGCATCCGGTGCTCACGATGCTTCATTTGTTGCTAACGATGATTTGAAAGCATTTAATTTTTTCTACGCGCCGATCAAAGAAAAAAGCTATAACAAGGAAGATTTAAATGATTTAATCATTCAAAATGTTGTTGCCGAAGTTTTGCAATTATTGAATCATTCCGAGCAGTACTCTATAAACGATCGAAGCTTACGTTCTGATGATATATCAATTCTAGTCAATACAAATCGCCAAGCTGATTTGATTAATCGTGCTTTGGCGCAACATGGCGTGGCGTCAGCGCTTATCGGTCGGCAAAATATATTTCAAAGTGAAGAAAATCGAATAATGGAGTTTTTGTTGACGGTGATTGTTTATCCGGAGCGCAAACGTTATCTGGCCAATCTGTTTGCCAGTCGCTTATTCAACTTCGATGCGCAAACCATTTCTGAAATACTATGCGATACCGACAGACTTAATAATACAATCGAGTTTTTCATGCAACAACGAGCAAGCTGGTATGATTTGGGTTTGTACACCATTTTGCAGAATACGGTTTATTACTTCGATCTCTATCCAGGTCTGCTCAAAATACAAAATGGGATACGCAGTTTGAGCAACTTATTTCACTTGGCGGAACTCATACAAAAAGACATGGGCTTCCATTCCCCCGATGATGTGATTCTATTTTTACAAAAGCAGCGCCAAGAAAATAATTTACAGTCAGATGAAGCTCAGATTCGATTAGCGAATGAAAATAATTTGGTGCAAATCGCAACTATTCATAAAAGCAAAGGCTTGGAATATTCCGTATGTTTTTGTCCGTTCCTTTGGGAGCCGGTCAAGAAATTTCCTGATTCACGAAAACCATTAAGCATCAGTAGTGTTCACCAGAATAGTCAAGCTCAATGGCAAACCGTTTTAGCGTTCCATCAACATGAACTAGCGCAAGTGGCAGAATTAAAATTGAATGAAGAATTGTCTGAACGCATGCGCTTGTTTTATGTGGCTTTAACTCGCGCAAAATATCGCTGTTATGTGTATGCGGGTCAGGTATCAAATTATGAAAACTCGGCACTTGGTTGGTTTTTCTCGCAACAATTGGGATTTTCAGCTGACAAATTAAAAGATATTGGGCAGAATTTACAGGCAATATATGAGGCCAATGCCACACTGAATAAGACTTGGTCTTATGCAGAAATGGAAAGTGCGCCGATGAATAAGACTGAATTTAAGCAATCCAGACAAATCATTGAAGATGCACGTAAGATCATTCGTCAACCCAGGACATCATGGGTGGTTGGTAGCTATACATCAATATTACATCGCGCTGAAAAACATCCCAATGATATGCGTTTTGATGATGATAATGAAGCGGCTGAAAATACTAATGTACAACAGCAGAAACAAAGTATGCCGCGAGGAGCGGAAATTGGTTTATTTTTTCATGAGATACTCGAACATATTAATTTTACAGCATCAAATGAAAATCAATATGAGACCCTGATCCGTCAGTTGATGGCCAAATACGCCATCAGTGAGCTTTGGTTTGATGAAGTGTTAGCTACGATTAATCAAAGCCTTAACACATGTTTCTCGAATGAATATCATTTTTGCCTGGCACAACTTCAAGCGTCCCAATGTGTTAAGGAAATGGAATTTAACTTAAAAACCAAGCGATTCAATTTAACTCAAGTCATAGCCATCATACTCAAGAGCGAAACAGATTTACCTTTTCATATTAAACAATCACTCGAACAACTGGGATCATATAGTCTGAATGGTTTTTTAAAAGGCTTTATTGATTTGATATTTGAGCATGAAGGCAAATATTATATCGCGGATTACAAAAGTAATTATCTCGGCGATGGTGATCATGCCTACCACGCACAGGCAATTATTGATGATGTAGCAAAACATCAATACTTAATGCAAATGATTATATATACCTTGGCCTTGCACCAATACTTAAAACAGAGTCTAAATAATTATTCCTTTGAGCAGCATTTTGGTGGGGTATTTTATTTATATCTACGCGGCATGAAACCTGATGTCGTTGGTAGTGGCGTGTTTTCTTATCGCCCTAGGCAACAGCTTATCACAGAATTAAGCTGTCATATGGCCGGAGAAGAGGTTTGATCAGCAAAGAAGACAATCAGCTTGCGCAAGAAAAAGCTTTTGTTCATCGCTTGGCCCATAGCATCGCCTTGCAAGATGAGAAATATTATCGTGAATTATTTCGGCTCGTCAGTCATTTATTTGAACGTATTAAACAAGGACATGTGTTTTTGGATTTGCAAATGTTTGCAACATCACCAGCTATGACTCAAACGATGCAAACTGCAATTGAGCAAAGCAAAATTATTGGTAGCAAACATGTTTCACTACAACCATTGGTTTTACATCGACATCGACTGTTTTTTTACCGTCACTGGGCACAAGAATTAGTGGTGGCGAATTATGTGCTAGAAAAAATAAAAATCCTTCATACGCTAAGTGAAGAAGCACATGAAGACAATTATCGTATAGTGAGAAATGGAGAGATCGACAAACAAAATCTTGCAATCATATCTATCCGACTCAATTCGTTAACGATTTTGACTGGTGGGCCTGGAACCGGTAAAACCAGTACAATTGCACGAGCCGTTTCTGAGCTTAGCAAACAACAATCATCAACGGAATTAAGAATTGCCTTGGCAGCACCCACAGGAAAAGCGGCCATGCGAATGCGTGAGGCGTTTACTCAGTATTTGCAGCAACAAAATCTTAACTCAAACTTACAAGTCAAAGTAACAACCATTCATCGCTTATTGGCATTTTCACCCAGTCGAAATACCTTTTTATTTAATCGTGAGCGAACACTAATCGAAGATGTGGTGATTATTGATGAAGCCTCCATGCTTGATTTGCAACTGCTCACTCATTTGCTAGCAGCGTTGAAAACCGATAGTAAATTAATTCTTGTTGGCGATAAAGATCAATTGGCATCAATAGAATCCGGCGCAGTGCTGCGTGATTTATGTAGCTTCAAAAATGGATTTAGTGCCCGACGAAAACAAATACTGGAAAAACTATTTTCACAAAGTTTGCCTTTGAATACTTGTGACCACGCTTTGAGTGATTGTATTATCGAGCTAGATAAAAGCTATCGGTTTTCGTCCAGTAGTAGTATTGCCCAATTAACACAAGCAATACGCACTGACGATTACCCGGCATTTGAATCAATAATCATCAGTCAAACTTATGCGGATTTTGCTTTTATCGATTTGAACAATGCTGCAAATTCGTTTCTAAATGTTATTATTGAAGATTATATTGCTTTATATAGCCGTACAGAATTTAGTTTGAATCAGTTTGAAAAAGCACTATCTACCTTATCCGCCTATAAAGTATTATGCGCGAGCAAGGAGGGGAATTTCGGTGTAGATACAGTCAATCACTGTGTGGAACAGGCGCTAAAAAAACATTATCACTTGGATTATTCAAGTGTGTGGTATCCAGGCAAACAGATCATAATTAATCGGAATAATTATGATCTTGATATTTATAATGGCGACATCGGTGTTTGTATATCCACCGAAGACAAGCATCTGGAAATTGTATTTCCCGATAGCGAAGTAGGCGTCAAACGATTTCATCCGAGTCAATTGACTGAATATGATTTGGCATACGCCATCACTGTTCACAAAAGCCAAGGTTCCGAATACGAACATGTGTTTTGTCTATTTCCAAACCACGAATCAAAATTAATGACCAAGGAATTAGTCTATACGGCGATCACACGCGCTAAAAATAGATTGTCGATTGCTGCCAAATTAAGTCAATTGGTAAATGCCTTGCGGAAACGTATAGAACGTGACACGGATTTAAAGGAAAAAATAAGTGATCTTCTCAAGCAAAACTCATAGCTTCATTATTTTCTGCTTCTGTATTCTAATAAAAACCAATGTGCATGCGACCCCCTACGAATTCAAACGTAATCTTGACTACACATTAGTGTCAACGGGAATTGGCTTGAGTTTATTTGCCTACACAAGCGATAAACAGAAGCAGGGTATCAGTGAAAACGAATATAGTCAGTTGAATAAAAACAACGTTAATCGAATCGACCGTGCATTGATGTTTCCGTTTAATCAAACAGCAGCTCGAATCAGTGATGTGCTAGTGTTTTCGAGTCTTGCCACGCCGTTAGTTCAATTGCGTAAACAAGCAGAATATTCATTGATTGCTTTAATGTATGCCGAGTCAGTTTTATTAAGCACCGGTTTAAATCAAGTCAGCAAGGCCAGGGTGGAGCGGCCGCGGCCGTATATGTATGACACGGGCACGAACACAGAACTGGTTTTTAATAAAGACAGTATGCGGTCATTCTTTTCGGCGCATGCAACGACGATTAGCAATAGTTTGGTATTTGCGAGCAAAGTCTATCTCGATCTTAATCCAAACTACCCGTATCAAACTCGTTTGTGGATTTTTACCGGATCAGTAATCGCCACAGGTGCGGCCTTACGTGTAATTGCTGGCTATCATTTTGTGACGGATGTAGTCATTGGGGTGGTCGTTGGTTCGATAATTGGCTATCAAATTCCGCAGTTGCATAAAAAATCCAATCAAAAAACAGTAAGTTATTTGCCCTTTATGACTTCTGAAGCTGTTGGTATCAACTTTCAATACCGATTTTAATCAATAAGTTACGACTAATGGGTTATTGTAACTAAGGTAATCGCTGGCTAAACTATTTTCGAAGCTGGATACTTCTCATTCCAACTCCCCTCCGACACCTAAGTAGCGACCTCCCTCTCCTTAGCTACTTAGGTGTTTCTCTTTCTGCAATGTTTGTTAGAATGCGTTTTTCGATTGATCTGCCTATGCAAAATTCTGAACAATTTCTCACCCGTTTTTCCAGTGTCGCACGTGTTTTGAGCGAATCTGGCTTACAGTGTTTACAACAATCCCATGTCTGCATCATTGGTCTAGGTGGTGTAGGTTCATGGTGTGCTGAAGCCTTGGCACGTTCTGCCGTGGGTCAGCTAACATTGGTAGATCCCGATGTGATTAGCGAATCCAATATAAACCGTCAAATTCATAGTCTGAGCTCCAGTCTTGGGCATGCAAAAGCAGAGACATTAAAGCAGCGGATAACCTTAATTAATTCTGAGTGCATAGTGCATACGATTGAAGCAGCTATTAGTGATGAAAGCATACAAACGCTACTTGGCGATCACTCGTATGATTTTATTATCGATGCCATTGATAGCGTAAGAGGAAAAGCCGCAATTGTAGTTTATGCGAAACAGCAATCTATTCCGTGTATCATTACTGGTGGGGCGGGCGGTTTAAGTGACATCAATAAAATCAAGCAAGCTGATTTAAGTAAAACCACAAATGATGCTTTGCTAGCAAAACTTCGTTCGCAATTGCGCCGTCATCACGGTTATAGCCGCAATACCAGCAAAAAAATGCAAGTCGCCTGTATTTATTCCACGGAACAGCAGCGCTATCCACAAGCCGATGGTGGCGTTAGTTTTTGCAAGCCTGGCGTGAGTGGATTGAGCTTGGATTGTTATTCAGGTTATGGTTCGCTGGTACATATTACGGCCAGTTTCGGTTTGCATGCAGCCGGCTATTGTATTCAGCGTCTTATTAAAAAATCTTCGTGAAGTTTTCTTTTTTATTTTTAAGTTTCTATTTGTTGCTAGGTTCATGGCAGCTTGCTGTAGCCGCTTGTAATCAGCAAACAATCCCCATTAATCAAATTCAAAGTGAAGCTGACCGCAGTCCCTATGTGGGGCAAGTGGTATGGACCGAAGGGATTGTCAGCGCTTTATTTTTAACCGATAAAAGTTTAAATGGTTTCTTTATACAAACGCCATTATCGCAGCTTGATAATAATGCCCAGACATCAGAAGGATTATTTGTTTATCAACCCAAGTTTTCAATGATTAATGGATTGAGTGAGGGTGACCATATTCAAATCCAAGCAACCGTCAAAGAATTCAAAACTAAAACCGAATTAGTACAAATAAAGACAATTAACCTATGCTCGCGACAGCAGGCCGTACAGCGCACTCGCATTAAATTGCCATTAAATGCCCAACAGCGGGAATCATTAGAAAATATGCTCGTCAAGTTTGATACGGCTTTAAGCATTCGTGATTTAAATTATTTACATCGCTATGGACAATTGACAGTGGCGACTGCCGCTGATAAAAAAATTGAAGCCGATGATTATGCCGATCGTATATTTATTGATGATGCGCAAAAAAAACGTGCTAATCCATTTATGATGAGTGAGCAAGCATACTTTCGAGTGGGCGATGAAATTGCACAGCTCGAAGGTATTTTAAGTTTTGATTTTGATGCTTATCGAGTTTATCCCATTAAACCAATCAAAATTAACAAAATTAATCCACGACCGACGATCAAACCACCCGGTGAGCTGTTGCGTGTAGCCAGCTTAAACGTTTTGAATTTGTTTAATGGTGATGGTCAGGGCAGGGGATTTCCCACTGAAAGAGGCGCACACAATAAGCAAGAGTATGAGCGCCAGTTAGAAAAACTGGTAAGCACAATTATTGCGATAGATGCCGATATACTTGGTTTAATCGAGCTGGAAAATGACACTGATGAGAATGATTCGGCGTTGTCGCAATTGCTTGACGCATTAAAAAAATCAAATATGACTTACTTATCTGTCGATAAGGGTCGAGAGTTATTTGGCAATGATACCATACGCGTTGCAATTATTTACCAAACTCGA